>DASQLE010000500.1:0-6890 GCA_035630175.1 Beijerinckiaceae bacterium | reverse complement strand
GGGCGCCGATCACAAGGAGTGAACGCATCATTCCACCTCTCCAGCTTGAAACCCGGAATAACCGATCCAAGCTGCAACGAGCGCCAGGAGCGCCGCGATCGCCGATAGATAGAGGCCCTCCGGCATGGTCGCCCAGGCATCTTTCGCGTGGACGAGGGCGTTGACGAAGCCGAGCACCCACATTGCGAGCAACGCGACAAAATAGAAGATTGCGCGCCTCGTGCGTGCCGTTCCGCCGCGAAACAGATTGACCAACGCCCAAAGCAAGGCGAAGGCGCCGACAAGCAGTCCGCCGGCGATAAGCCACGCCGAGAAATTGACCCACTGCACCTGGAAGCTTGCCCTGTAGGCGAGATCGCTGAGCAGCGCGCCCAGAAACAGAGGAAACGGAAAGGCGAGAAGGATTGCGTGAAGCGGATGGAGCGGCCTCAGAGGACCTGGGGTGGATACGGCAGCCACGGCGTCTCCTCGTGTTCCTCGGCCCGGCGGGTCACCGGCGCCCGGCAAAGACGTTCCGGTCAATGCAGCAGCGGCCAGTCAGTTTCGGAAAAGCCCTCCCCTGACGGGGTCTATATTGTCGCCCGCTGCGGCACGTCGATCACGTCAGGGCTCGTCGCCGGCGGCTCACTCGGCGGCGATCTGGCGGATGCCGGAGCCGTCCGCCAGGAGCCTCGCCTGCAGCGCGTCGAGATGGCGCGCCGAGCGCAGCGCTTCGGCCATCGGCTGGCACAAGAGGCGGTCGCCGCACGGGTCGCGGTGGCAGACCGGGTCCCACAGACCCATCGGCGTCCAGATGTCCGGATCGTGCCATTCCGGCATGCCGAGGATGGGATAAAGGCAGACGCCGCGCAGCGGCACGCCCTGCTGCAGAAGCGTCTCCGATTCCGCCGCGACCTCGCGTAGCCACGCGCCGCGCATGTCGCCGATATGGCTCGTTTCCGTGATGATGATCTCGCCGCCGTAGCGCTCCCACACGGACCGGACGAGGGCGCTCAGGGGCAGCCGCCGCGGATCGTCGTCGGCCAGCGGCGGGATGCGCCCGTCGACCAGCGGGATGCGCCACTCCCACTGGTTGGTCCAGTAATAGTTGATGCCGACGATATCGAGGTGCTCGCGGCTGCCGCCGAGCTCCGGCATGATCCGGCCGCTCAGCATGTCCCAGCCCTGGAAGACGAGGCGCTCGTTGAAGTCGCGCGCCTCCTCGGCAAGGTCCGGCCGGCCGGCCGGCGTCGCCACCCGGCACAGCGGATCGACATTGACGATCCGCGCTTCCGGGCAGGCGAGCCGGATGGCGTCGATGCCGGCGATGGCGGCGCGCGTGAGCGCGATCTTGAGCTCCCAGCCGCGCTCCTGGCCGTAGGGCGCGAACAGCCCCTTCTCACCGCCCGCATAGGCCATGAAGGACGGCTCGTTGACCGGCGTGACGTAAAGAGCCTCGCCTTCGCGGGCGAGATAGCGCGCGACCGCGTAGCAATATTCGGCGAAGCGCTCCGGGAAGGCGGCGCCCCAGATGTCGACGTCCTGCGGATAGCCGTAGTGGAAAAGGTCCCAGATGACTTCGCTGCCGTTCTCCCGCGCGGCGCGGGCGAACGGCTCCAGGCTGGAGAAATCGTAGCGGCCGCCTTGGTCGACCAGGGGCCAGCGCACCGTCTCGCGCGCGGCATGGATGCCGAGCGCCGCGAGGTCGCGGTAATCCTGGTCGACGCTGCGGTCGTGCCCGGTCGCGGCGACCTGATCGAACCATTGCCCGTGCCGGTTGTAGCCCGTCGAACCCTCGAAGCCGGCAAGGAAGAAGCTGCGAAACATCGCCAATCCAATAAAGATACTCTAACCGGCCGCGGCGAAGCCCGGTTCCGCTTTCGACAAGCGGCCCACAGGATTTGCGCCGGCGGCGGCCAGAGCGCGGTAGGCTTCGACAAGGGGGGTGCGCACCCGTGCGAGGGCGGCGTCGGGAGCCGGATCGAGGTCCCACAGCCCCATCTGGGCGAGATAGGCGGAAGGCCGCCGCCGGCCCTGGCGATAGGCCCAGGCGACGAGCGCGAACATCGGCCACCACGTGTAGCCGAACAGGGGGATGCCGTCCTCGCGCAATGCGCGGCTGGCGGCGACCGAGTCGTCGAGCCAGGCCCGGCGCCGGGCGATCGAACCGAGCGAGGCCGTCTCCGAGATGAAGAGCGGCACGCCGTAGCGCTCATGATAAAGCCGCCCGAGCCGCGTGACGAGGTCCGCCGACGCGGACGGCATGCGGACGCGCAGCCGTCCCGCCGCATCGCGCAGGACCCGCTTCTGCGTGTACATCGGGTAGAGGTTCATGCCGATCACGGGCAGATCGACCGCATGCTCGCGGAACCAGGCGAGATCGGCCTCCGTGGCGCCCTGCTCGATCAGCCAACGGCGCAGCGCATGCCCCTCCCCGACCCGCCCGCTGACGAGATCGAGCGCCAGGAACACGATCTCCTGCCGCCGGCGCGTCTCGTCTTCGAGCGCGGGATCGGCCGTATCGAACAGATCGGTCGCGTCGACATGGGCCGCCACGATCTCGCGATCGACCGCGCGCAAAGCTTCGACGGTGCGCACGATGCCGCGGCAGACGCCGAGCATGACGGCGACGAAACCGGGCCAGCCGCGCAGGAACGGCGGCCACCAGCCGAGGCGGCCGCAATACCAGGCCGTGACGCGCGGCTCGTTCAAGGGCGTGTACCAGAAGATGCGCCCCTTGAAGCGCTCGGCGAGTCGGCCGGCGTAATCGGCGACGAGTTCGGGATAGGCGGGATTGCAATAGGCGCCCTCGATCCATGGCGGCAATCCGTAATGGACAAGATCGACGATCGGCTCGACGCCGAGCTCGAGCAGGCGCCCGAGGGTGCGATCGGCGAAGTCCCAATCCCAGCGATCCCGCGCCGGCTGGATGCGATGCCACGGCACGCCGTAGCGCGCGGCGCCGACGCCGAGCTCGGCCACGAGGCCGATATCCTCGCGCCAGCGCTCGTAATGCCCGGTGAGCTCATATTCGTCGAGGGTGCGGCCGGTGAGGTGCCAGGGCTCGGTGATGAAGGTGTCCTCGATCCCTGTCGCCCACCAGAACGCGTCCGGCTCGCTGAGCCGGGCCAGTTGCGAGCGCTTGGGAAGAGCTTCAATCATGTTGGTTTCGCGCAGCCTCCGCCCCGCCGCTCCGGCAGACGTGGAGGCGTGCTTACGACGCCCTTGTCGCTGCCGGCACGACCTCGACGCCGGCGGTATCGGCGCCGGCGGGCAGCGCTTCGTTGATGCGCCGGAAGGTGGCGAGCGCCTGACCGACGATCTGGTCCATGTTGTAATAGCGGTATGTCGCGAGCCGTCCGACGAACCACACGTTCGGCGTCGTCAAGGAAAGGCGCTCGTATTTCTTGTAGAGCTCCTGGTTCTCGGCCTTCGGCACTGGGTAATACGGATCGCCGTGCGCGGAAGGGAACTCGTAGGTGAGCGCCGTCTTCGGATGCGTCTGTCCGGTGAGATGCTTGTATTCGGTGACGCGCGTATAATCGTTGGTTTGCGGGTAGTTCACCACGGCGACCGGCTGGTGCCATTCCTGGTCGAGCGTGACATGCTTGAACTGCAGCGAGCGATACGGGAGCTTGCCGAAGCGGTAGCCGAAGAACTCGTCGATCGGACCCGTGAAGATCAGGCGCCGATGCGGGACGATGTTCTTCACGTCCTCATAGTCGGTCTGCACCATGATGTTGATGTTCGGATGGTCGAGCATGCGCTCGAACATGCGCGTGTAGCCGTGCTTCGGCATGAACTGGTATTCGTCGCCGAAGTAGCGATCGTCGCGGTTGGTGCGGGTCGGCACGCGCGCCGTGACCGACTTGTCGAGCTCTGACGGGTCGAGCCCCCATTGCTTGCGCGTGTAGCCGCGGAAGAACTTTTCGTAGAGTTCGCGCCCGACCTTCGACACGACGACGTCTTCGGACGTCCTGATCTCGGCGACCGGCTCGGCGCGCGAGGCGAACCAGCCCTCGAGTTCCTCCGACGTGAGGTCGAGTCCGTAGAGCTTGTTGACCGTGTCGAGATTGATGGGGATCGGCAGCAGCTGCTTGTCGACCTCCGCCAAGACGCGGTGCTCGTAGGGGCGCCAGTCCGTGAACTGCGAGAGATGATCGAAGATCTGCTGGGCGTTGGTGTGGAAGATATGCGGGCCGTATTGGTGGATCAGGAGCCCCGCTTCGTCGTAGCGGTCATAGGCGTTGCCGCCGACATGCGGGCGCCGATCGATGATCAGGACGCGCTCGCCGCGCTGACTCGCGAGACGCTCCGCGAGAACGCTGCCGGCGAAGCCGGCGCCGACGATCAGCCAATCATACATCGGTTCTTACTCCGCCGCCGCTGCGGCGTAAGCCGTCTGCCCGGCCGCCGGCTGGTCGAGCGCGCTCGCCATCAGGCGGTTCATGGCTGCCCAGGTCTTGTCCCAGGAGCCCGCCGCTAGGTGCCGGTCGACCCGCTGCAGCCACGGCTCCTTGGCACGAGCAAGCAGGAGCTCCGCCTTGGCGACGGCCTCGTGCGCCGTCGCCGCGATCTCGACCAAGCCCTTCTCGCCGTAAGGCCTCACCACGTCGGCGATCGGCGTCGATACCACCGGCACGCCGGCCGCCAGGAACTCGGGTGTCTTAGTCGGGCTGATGAAGCGCGTCGCCTCGTTCAGGGCGAACGGCATGAAGCCGACATCCCAACCGGAGAGATAGCGCGGAAGATCCGCATAGGACTTGCCGCCGATCCAGTGGATGTTGGCGCCCTGCGGCAAGCTGGCCGGATCGATCTTCACGACCGGTCCGATCATTACGAAATGCCAATCGGGCCGGAGGCGCGCGGCCTCGCCAACGAGGCCGATGTCCATGCGCTCGTCGATGACGCCGAAAAAGCCGAGCCGCGGATGCGGGATGCGCGCCTGATCCTGCGGCTCCGGCGCGCTCATGCGGCGCGCCTTGGCGAAATGATCGAACTCGATGCTCGACGGGAACGGATGCACGCTGTGGTGGCGGCGGCGCTTGGCTTCGTAGAGACTCATGCCGCCGGTGAAGACGAGATCGGCCTTCGCGAACAGCTTCTGCTCCAAAGCGAGCAGTTCCTCCGAAGCGCCCCTGAAGGCCGACAGCTCATCCATGTTGTCGTAGACGCACAGGTCGCATTCGAGATGGCTCGTGAACGCCAGCGCCATCGGCGTGTAATACCAGAAGATGCGGCCCGCCTCGGGCTCGCGGGCAAGCAGCTCGCCGACCAGCTTGCGCTGCGCCCTGACCACGTCCTTCGTGCCCTCCGGCAGAACCGGAACGGCGATGACGATCCCGCCGGGCCTGTGGCTGATCTCGATATGTGCGTCGACTGACGGCTTGAAGACAGGCTCTTCGACGACGATGACGCGGTAATGCTTGACCGCACGGCTGAGCAGATGCTGCGGACGCTGCCAAACGAAATCCCAACGAAGATGCGAAAAACAGACGAGCAGAGGAGCGGGACGATCGAAATAGTCGGAGACGATAGGCGCAGCCGGCCGGGTCGTCGAACGCTGTTGCATGGCGCGATCCTTAGGTCAGACACGATTTTATCAATCGGACGAAATGCGTCCGGCGCGGTCGGCTTAGAAATGTCATTGGATCAGCCTGGACGCAGAGGCAGCTGCCGGCGCGATCGTTTTGACAACGCTTCGAGGCCGAGATGGTTCCCTGCTGAGCCGTCTGGATGAACGGTTGTTCATGCCGACAGCTCAGCGTGCGCTGCTTGTCTAACGCGATTTACGCTGACGTTTTCCGGCGGAGCGCGTCGGCAAAGTCTGCTTGAGCGTGAGCAAGTCTGCCCACGGATCCTTGCGCATGCGCAGCAGACGCGCCGGCAGATTCGCGACGGTGAAATGATTCGGCTTGATGGCGGGCGAGAGCTCGCTCCAGGCCAGCGGCACCGACACGGGTGCGCCTGGGCGCGCGCGCGTCGAATAGGCGGCGATCGCCGTCGCGCCGCGGCTGTTGCGCAGGTAGTCCACGTAGATGAGGCCGTTGCGCGCGCGCTTCGTCGCCTTGGCGATATAGCGCTGCGGGCTATCCGCCTCCATGCTCTCCGCCAGCGTGCGCGTGAACGCCTTGACCTCGTCCCAGCCGGCTTTGGGGACCAGCGGCGCGACCACGTGCAAGCCCTTACCGCCGGTCGTCTTCACGAAACTGTCGAGGCCGAGCGCGCGCAGACGCTCGCGCACCTCGCGCGCGCCGGCGATGACGTCGGGCCAATCGACTCCCTCGCCGGGGTCGAGGTCCATCGTGATGCGGTCGGGACGGTCGACGTCGTCGATCGTGGCGCCCCAGGGATGGATTTCGAGAACGCTTGCCTGCACGAGCGCGACGACGCCGCTGATGTCCTTGACCAGCAGGACCTCTTCGTCGCCGCTCTCGTCGCGAACAGTGGCGCGCAGGATGAAATCCGACAAACCGGCCCAGGAATGCTTTTGAAAGAAGCAGCCCTTGCCGGCGCCCGACGGGCAGCGCACGAGCGCCAGCGGTCGAGCGATCACGTGCGGCAGGATCCACGCGGCGATCTGTTCGTAGAACTCCGCCAACCCCTGCTTCGTGACGCCGCTCTCCTCCCATAGGATGCGGTCGGGATGCGTGAGCGGAACGCCCGCCACCACCGTTCCCCCAGAGGCGCGGCGCGCAGCCGGCGGCTTCGCCGCGGACGGCTTCGCACGCGGCGCAACGGCGGGGCTCTCGCGCACGATCTCGCTCGGCTCCTTGTCTTCGCGAAGCCCCTTGAAGGCGGCGTGGCGCACGTGCCGATCCGCCGTCCAGCCGCGGAACTCGACCTCGGCGACGAATTCGGGCCGGACCCAGACCGCGTCCCGCTTCTGCAAGGCGTTGACCGGATCGGCG
>DASQLE010000499.1:0-3781 GCA_035630175.1 Beijerinckiaceae bacterium | reverse complement strand
GGCGGCCGCCATCGCGGCGATGCGCATCTGCGACGAGCCGGCGCCGAGCACCGACCAGCGGTATTGGTCGCCGAACAGTCGGTCGGCGGTGCGCTTCATCATCATCACGTCCTCGGGATGCGTGCCGATGCCGCCGAGGATACCGAACACCGACTGCACGAAGAGCGGCGGCTGCACGAGACCGCGCTCGAGGAAGTGGTTCAGATTGTAGAGATGGGCGATGTCGTAGCACTCGAACTCGAAGCGCGTGCCGTTTCCCGAGCAGGTGCGCAGGATGTATTCGATGTCCTTGAAGGAGTTGCGGAAGACGAGATCGCGGGTGCTCTCGAGAAATTGCGGCTCCCAATCGTGCTTGAACTCCTTGTAGCGGTCGAGCAGATGGAAGAGGCCGAAATTGATCGAGCCCATATTGAGGGAGGCGACCTCCGGCTTGAACGTTGCCGCCGGCTTGACGCGCTCCTCGACGAGCATGGTCGGGCTGCCGCCCGAGGTGATGTTGATGACGGCATCGGTCTGCTGCTTGAGGCGCGGCAGGAAACGCCCGAACGCCTCCGGCGTCTGATCGGGCCGGCCGTTCTCCGGGTTGCGGGCGTGCAAGTGCAGGACCGCGGCGCCGGCTTCGGCCGCCGCCATGGCCTCGGCGATGATCTCGTCCGGCGTGATCGGCAGGTGCGGCGACATGGAGGGCGTATGGATCGCTCCCGTGACCGCACAGGTGATGACGACTTTCCGTGCTTTCGCCACTCCATCCTCCCGTGCGAGCGCTTGCGCACGCTCCTGTTGTTGCGCGATCCTTGGAGGACGGCAAGAACCGCGTCAAGAGAACCTTAGCTTCCGAAGCTCGCATGCCGAAAGAGTCAGAGCTGCCATGCCGAAGCTGATTGCTTTCACCGTCAATGGCCAGCCGCGCAGCGTCGAAGCCGACGACGACACGCCGCTGTTGACGGTGCTGCGCAACGCGCTCTCCTTGCGCGCAGCGCGCTTCGGCTGCGGCCACGAGCAATGCGGCGCCTGCACCGTGCTCGTCGACGGCGAGCCGGTCTATTCCTGCACCCGTGCCGTCGGCACGATCGCCGGACGCGCCGTGACCACCCTCGAGGGACTCGGGACGGCGGAGGCGCCGCACCCGCTCCAGGAGGCGATCCTCGCCGAGCAGGCAGGGCAATGCGGCTATTGCCTGTCCGGCATCATCGTCTCGGCCAAGGCCCTCCTCGACCGCGCGCCGAGCCCGTCCCGCGCCGAGATCGCCGCCGCCCTCGACCCGCATCTGTGCCGCTGCGGCGCCCATAACCGCATCCTGCGCGCCGTCGAGCGCGCCGCCGCGGCGCTGCGCGCCGGGACCGCCGCATGATCCGCAACACGCTGCCGGCGAGCCTCATCGACCATCCGCGGCTGGACCAATGGATCGCCTTCGAGCCGGGCGGGACCGTGCGTCTGTCGACCGGCAAGGTCGAGATCGGCCAGGGTGTCTTGACCGCCCTCGCCCAGATCGCCGCCGAGGAACTCGACGTCGCGCCCGAGCGCCTGCGCGTCCGCTCCGGCGAGACTGGCCGCACGCCGAACGAGGGCTACACGGCGGGCAGCCTATCGATCGAGGTGTCGGGCGGCTCGATCCGCCTCGTCTGCGCCGACGTGCGCGCCCGCTTCCTCGACGCGGCGGCGGCCGGGCTCGCCTGCGAGGCCGGCGAGCTGTCGGTCGCAGACGGACGCATCCTGCGGGACGGCCAGGAGACCGGCCTCGATTATTGGGCGCTCGCCGGGCGCGTCGATCTCGCCCGCGAGGTGCGCGACACGGTCGTGCCCAAGCATCCCGACGCTTATCGCCTCGTCGGCCGCAGCGCGCCGCGCCTCGACCTGCCCGCAAAGGTGTTCGGCGCGCCGTTCATCCATGACCTTGCGCCAGAGGGGTTGTTGCACGCGCGCGCCCTGCACCGGCCCTGGCGCGACGCCCGGCTCGCCCGTTTCGACGAGGCCGCCGCCCGGCGCGCTGCCGGCGGGCAGATCGATATCCTCCGCGAGGGCGATCTTCTGGTGCTCGTGGCTGCCGACGAGGCTGCCCTTGCCGCCGCCGCCGCGAGCGCTCGCGAGACCGCCGTTTGGGAGGGCGGCGAGCCTCCGGATGCAGGCTTGAACGAGGCGAGCGCGCTCGAGGGCCTGCCGGCGGCCGACCGCATCGTCGATCCCGGCGAGCGCCCGCCCGACGAGCCGGCCCGGACGGTCGTCGCGCGCTATTCCAAGCCCTTTCTGGCGCACGGCTCCATCGGGCCCTCCTGCGCTCTCGCGTTGTTCGCGGACGGGCGCCTGACCGTGTGGACGCATTCGCAAGGCGTCGATCCGCTGCACCGATCGCTCGCGCTGGCGCTCGGGCTCGACGAGGCCGCAATCGCCGTCGTGCACCGGCAAGGCGCCGGCTGCTACGGCCATAATGGCGCCGACGACGCCGCCTTCGACGCCGCTTTCGTCGCCATGAGGAGGCCGGGACGCACGATCCGCGTGCAATGGAGCCGCGAGGACGAGATGTCGTGGTCGCCGTTCGGCACGGCCATGCTGATCGACCTCAGCGCCGGGCTCGACCACGACGGCCGGCCGGTCGGCTGGACGATAATCATCACGAGTCCGCCGCACGGGCAGCGGCCCGGCGCCAATGGCGGCGTCAACCTGCTCGGCGCCCTCGCCTTGCCCGAGCCGCTGTCGAACCCGGTGCCGCTCGACCTGCCCGATGGGCGCGGCGGCGGCGCGACACGCAACGCCGTTGCGCTTTACGATGGGCCGCAGCGCGTCGTGCATCGCTTCATCGAGCGGCTGCCCGTTCGCACCTCGTCGATGCGCGGGCTCGGCGCCTTCGGCAACGTCTTCGCCATCGAGAGTTTTGTCGACGAGCTCGCCGCCGCCGCCGGCCAGGACCCGGTCGCCTACCGCCTTTCCCTGCTGTCCGATGCGCGCGCGCGAACGGTGATCGAGACGGCCGCCGCCATGAGCGGCTGGAGCGCCGATGACGCGATCGGTGCGGGACGCGGCAAGGGCCTCGCCTTCAGCCGCTACAAGAACCGCGCCGCCTATCTCGCCCTCGTGGCCGAGGTCGAGGTCGACGAAGAAGTGCGGCTGCACAAGGTGTGGTGCGCCGTCGACGGCGGCCTCGTCATCAATCCGGACGGGGCGGTCAACCAGGTCGAGGGCGGCATCGTCCAGGCTGCAAGCTGGACGCTCAAGGAGCAGGTCCGCTTCGCCGACGGGCGCGTCGCCACCGCCACCTGGGCCGACTACCCGATCCTGCGCTTCTCGGAAGTGCCGGAGATCGAGGTCCGGCTCGTCGGCTCGCCGCATGAGCCGCCGCTGGGGATGGGCGAGGTCGCGCAAGGCCCGACCGCCGCCGCCATCGCCAACGCCGTCGCCCGCGCCCTCGGCCTCCGCCTGCGCGACCTGCCGCTGACGCGCGAACGCCTCCTGGCGACGATGCTGGCGGAAGGGTGACGGCCCTCCCCCTCGCGGGGTGGGCCGCTTGGAGAGCGGGTGACGAGAATGGCGCTTGTATCCGCGCTGGCGCACGAGGGCTTTCGCCGCGCTTGATTTTTCGCCCCCACCCGGCTCGGCCTAGTCCGCTCTCCCCGGCAGGGAGGAGGCAAGATCAGCCTCCGCGCTTGAGGCCCGCCATTGCTTCCAGCACTTCGCAGACGGCGGCCGTGTCGTGGCCGGCATGGCCACGCGCCATGGCCGAGGCATAGACCGGCAGGGTGGCGCTCAGGAGCGGCGTCGGGCAGCCGAGATCGGCCGCGAAGCGGCC
>DASQLE010000498.1:0-2016 GCA_035630175.1 Beijerinckiaceae bacterium | reverse complement strand
CGACCGAGCCCAAGCCGGCCTGACAGCGCGAGCCGTACTCTCCCCCGCCCCAGCGCGCCGGCAAAAATCAGCCTGTGACGCGCGGGCGGAGGTTGGCGCCGCTGGTTGGCGCCTCGCCTATTTGCTCCGCGTTATCCAGGGCGGCGTGCTTGCCGCGGCGAGGCAGCTGACCCAGGAAGCCCAGCCGAGCTGCATCAGGCGCATCCAGAGCAGAAACGGGTCGGCTGCCTGCATCGGAAGCGCGAGAGCGCCAAAGGACGGCGATGCCTTCAACGCGATGAACACCTGCTCCCCGTCTCCCCGCGTGTCGCGATGCAACACAGCAATGTCGAGGCCGGGCAGCCGGGCGAAGGCTCTCGTCTCGTTCGGCTCGCCGCCAACCATAAGTGATCTCTCCCGTTGTGCTTGTACCGCAAGCGCGCCACCGGTGGCCCGGGATGCAATGCTCCGGCAACCCGCCGGGCATCGTGACCTGAGAACCACAGCGCGGCGCTGTGCGCTCGCCCACAGTGCCGTTGCACACCCGAGGAGAATGTTGCGTTCACTGTGATCTTCTCGGAGCGTGTTCTTCGTCTGGTTGATGGCAGCCATGAGTTCACCACCCGAAATGGAAAGACCCCTCGAGGCGGCGCTTGTCTCAGGGGAACGCCACCCGGCTCTGAACGGCGCGGCACGTCATGTTGTGCCGAGGGCCGCGGAGCTATCGAGAGAGCTTGTCGACGGTCAGGCCGGAAGGTCGCGCTGCCATGGCGGCCGCGCAGGTCAAACTGCGTCCCGTTGACCGATCCGCAATCGTAGGCGCAGCGTCGGCGATCGAGAGAACGAGAAGGGAGGTCGGCCGTGTTCGTCGTCATCCGAAGATACGCAGCCGGGGCGCGGGCCGACGACGTGGCCCGCCGCGTCGGCGAAGGGCTGGTGCCCATCCTCAAGCAGCAACCCGGATTCCGCGCCTACTACGCCTTCGTCGGCGATGACGGGCGCCCCGTCTCGGTGAGCGTCGTCGACGGCCGGGCCGCGGCAATGGCCGCCAACGAGCGCGCCCGCGAGTGGGTCGCCGCCAACATGGCCGAGCTGATGTCCGATCCGCCGGAGATCGTCATGGGCGACATGCTCGTCGATGCCGCGACCTTCGACGAGGAGGAGCAACAAGGCCGGGCATCCGGGACGGCGTCGTGGGTGGACGGCGGCGTGTAGTTTTTCCACTGGGTAGGCCTCCCGGAGCGTACCACTCCGTTACATGCCGCCTCGGTGGTGCCACGGTCTGGTCAAGCCGCGGCCACCCGAGCCTCGTTGACTCGCCAGGATGACGAGGACACGAGGGAGATCGGCAATGCGTCGTCGGACGTTGGCTGCCTTGGTCGGGGCCGCATTGAGTTGCGCTGCTACATTGGCCCCGGGCATTTCGGCGGCGGAGACGGTGCCCGGCATAGTCCCGGACGCGGCTTCGCTTCGCACCGTTCAATACTACGGCGAGCGGCCATATGGCGGCGGTTGGGAGCGTCGGCACGAGCGGCGGGCGCACGACGAAGCGCGCATCGCCGCAGCAGCTCGGCGCGAGGCGCGCATTCAGCACGAACGGGCGCATCGCCGGGCTTGGCGCCACGCGCAACGCGATCGCCACGGCTATTACCGCGGCTTCTGATCGGGCGGACCGCCGCGTTCGCGCCCGCATCCGGTGCGCGCGTTGCGCCGTATCCAGGATGCACGAGCATGGGCCGGAACAGGACGGCCGGCCCGCACGTCCAGCATGATACCAGGAGTTCGCCGTGGCTGACGCCCGCGACCGTTTTCGGAATTCGACTTCCCGTTGTGCAGACCTTCTCGCAACGATGCCAACCGGCGCCGGCGAGAAGGTCGCCGCGATGTTCCGGGCGCTCCGCCGGTGGTGGGCGGCCGGGCGGCGTTACCATCCCGAGCGACGCTACATGCGCGGCGGCCGGTCGCGCGGACATCCGGCGCGCTGACTCTCGGACCCTTGACGTGTTGCCGTTCCTCGAAGTCCCCTGGCATTCGGGG
>DASQLE010000497.1:0-4314 GCA_035630175.1 Beijerinckiaceae bacterium | reverse complement strand
AACACCATGGTGATGTCGTCGCCGCGCACCCGCCGCATATCGTCCTCGGACGCCGCCAGAAGCTCGCGCCCTTTGAACAGGATCGTCCCGGAGGGATGATGCGCAGACGGATAGGGCAGCAGCTTCATCACCGACAAAGCCGTGACGGATTTGCCGGAGCCGGATTCGCCAACCAGCGCCACCGTCTCGCCGGGATCGATATGGAACGAGACGCGGTCCACGGCGAGCGTTTCCTTGCCGCTTTGCCGGAAAGCGACCGAGAGGTCTTGGACGGCGAGAAGGGGTTCGCTCACATGAACGCCTTGCGCGGGTCGAACGCGTCGCGCACGGCCTCGCCCGTAAAGATGAGGAGGCTCAGCATGAGGCCGATGACGAAAAAGCCGGTCAGGCCGAGCCACGGCGCCTGCAGGTTGGCCTTGCCCTGCGCCAGGAGTTCGCCGAGCGAGGGCGAGCCGGGCGGCAGGCCGAAGCCGAGGAAGTCGAGCGAAGTCAGCGTCGTGATCGAGCCGTTGAGGATGAAGGGCAGGAAGGTGAGCGTCGCCACCATGGCGTTGGGCAGGAGGTGCTTGAACATGATGGTGGCGTTCGACAGGCCGAGCGCCCGCGCCGCGCGCACATATTCGAAGTTGCGGCCGCGCAGGAACTCGGCGCGCACGACGCCGACCAGCGACACCCACGAGAACAGGAGGAGGATGCCGAGCAGCACCCAGAAGCTCGGCGTGATGATCGACGAGATGATGATGAGCAGGTATAGCGCCGGGATCGAGGTCCAGATCTCGATGAAGCGCTGGAAGAGGAGGTCGGTCCAGCCACCGAAATAGCCCTGCAGCGCGCCGGCGACGACGCCGATCACCGACGAGATGCCGGCCAGGATGAGGCCGAACAGCACCGACAGGCGGAAGCCGTAGATGAGCCGCGCGACGACGTCGCGGCCCTGGTCGTCGGTGCCGAACCAGTTCCACTCGATGTCGCGGCAGCCCAACGGCCGGCCGGGATTCTGGCCGCCGGCGCGCTCGGCGGTCGCGCGGCATTGCTCGTCGGTGAGCATCCAGGTCGGCGCCGCCGGGGCCGGCACCGGCAGGTCGAGATTGTGCGTGTTGTAGGAGAAGCGGATCGGCGGCCAGACCGCCCAGCCGTGCTCCTCGATCTCCTTGCGGATGACCGGGTCGCGGTAATCGGTGCGGGCCAGGAAGCCGCCGAACTTCTCCTCCGGGTAGTCGACGAGAACGGGGACGAGCCACTCGCCCTTGTAGCTGGCGAGGATCGGCCGGTCGTTGGCGATGAACTCGGCGAACAGGCTCAGGACAAACAGCACCGTGAAGATCCAGAACGACCAGTAGCCGCGCCGGTTGGCGCGGAAGTTCTGCCAGCGCCGGCGGTTGATGGGCGAGAGCTTGACGAAGCCTTGGCGCGGCAACGGCGGCGCGACAGGCGCCGCCGCCGGCGAGGCAACCGGCACGCGGTCTAGCTCGGCCGCCGTCGGGGCGATGCTCATGCCCACCCTCCCCTGGAGGGGTAGGGTGATCGATGTGGTTGTCATCACGCCTCCCTCGTCTCGAAATCGATGCGCGGATCGATCCAGGTGTAGGTGAGGTCGGAGACGAGGTTCACGACGAGGCCGAGCAATGAGAAAATGTAGAGGCTCGCAAAGACGACCGGATAGTCGCGGTTGACGATCGATTCGAACGACAGCAGCCCGAGGCCGTCGAGAGAGAAGATGGTTTCGATGAGGAGCGAGCCGGCGAAGAAGGCGTGGATGAAGGCGCCGGGAAAACCCGCCACCACGATCAGCATGGCGTTGCGGAAGACGTGGCCGTAGAGCACCTGCCGCTCGGACAGGCCCTTCATGCGCGCGGTGAGCACGTATTGCTTGCGGATCTCGTCGAGGAACGAGTTCTTGGTCAAGAGCGTCGAGGTGGCGAAGGCGCCGAGCGCCATGGCCGTGATCGGCAGCGCGATGTGCCAGAGATAGTCGACGATCTTAGCCCCGAGGGAGAGCTCGGCCCAATTCTCGGAGGTGAGGCCGCGCAAGGGAAAGATCTGCCAGAACGAGCCGCCGGCGAACAGAACGATGAGCAGGATGGCGAACAGGAAGCCCGGAATGGCGTAGCCGACGATGACGACGCCCGATGTCCAAACGTCGAACGGGGAGCCGTCCTTGACGGCCTTGCGGATGCCGAGCGGGATCGAGATGGCGTAGGAGAGAAGCGTCATCCACAAGCCGAGGGTGATCGAGACGGGCAGCTTCTCCTTGATGAGCTGCAGCACCGATACGTCGCGGAAGTAGCTCTTGCCGAAATCGAATTGCGCGTAGTCGCGCAGCATCTTGAGGAAGCGTTCATGCGCCGGCCGGTCGAAGCCGAACTGCAGCTCGAGCTGCTTGATGAATTGCGGGTCGAGCCCTTGCGCGCCGCGATAGCGCGAGGCGGTTGCGTCACCGCCGCCGCCCGGCTGCGCCTGCCCGCCGGCGAAATCGCCGGATGTGCCGCCGGCGATGCGCGAGGTGGCGCCGGCATCGGTGCCCTGCAGCTGCGCCAGGATGCGCTCCACCGGCCCGCCCGGCGCGAACTGCACGATGACGAAGGAGATGAGCATGATGCCGAGCAGCGTGGGGATCATGAGCAGCAGGCGGCGGGCGATATAGGCGAGCATCGCGCTAGCCGCTGCTCGATCGACCTTCCCCTGGAGGGGGAGGGTCGGCGGCTGCGCAGCAGCCGGCGGGGTGGGGTGACACCGCTGGGCGCAGTCGATGAACGTGAACGAAAGCTGTCCCTTCGGCGTCGAGCGCGCCATAGAGGGCATGGTAGATCGTGTCGAGCACGCCTTCGCGATTATCGCTTACTTCGCTGTTCCAGAAACGCAGGACACGGAAGCCCTCACGCTCGAGCCAGTATTGGCGCTCTTGGTCTTTGCGCGCAACATCGTCGCGACTGTGATGCCCGCCGTCGAGCTCGATAACGAGCCGCGCGGCAAGGCACGCGAAATCAGCGACATAGGGGCCGATCGGCACCTGTTTTCGAAAGTGCGTCCCCTCGACGGGCACAGCCTTGAGGGCGCGCCAGAGCTTGCGTTCAGCTTCCGTCGTGTTGGCGTGCAGACGTTTGGCTGTTTGACGACGAAAGGCGGCGAGGCGGCCGGCGGTGTCACCCCTCCCCGGCGGCTTCGCCGCCGACCCTCCCCCTCCAGGGGAGGGTGGACGTTGCGAGCCGCCCATCAGCCGCGCCCGATCCGGCGGGCCTTGTCGGCGTCGTGCCACCAGATGGCCGGCACGCCGAGATCGTATTTCGGCACCGCGGCCGGGCGGCCGAACTGGTCCCAATAGGCGATGCGGTGGGCCGCCGAATACCACATCGGCACCCAGTAGCGTCCGGCGCGCAGCACCCGGTCGAGGGCCCGGCAGGCGACGCGCAGCTCGTCGCGCGTCTTGGCGCCGACGACCCGCTCGAGGAGCGCGTCCGCCGCCGGATCGGCGATGCCGGCAAGGTTCTGCGAGCCTTTGATCTCCGCGGAGCGCGAGGTGAAGATCTGGCGCAGCGGCTCGCCCGGCGTCGAGCCGGCGCTGTAGCGGCGGCTGACCACGTCGAAATCGAAGTCGTTCTCGCGCCGCTGGTATTGCGCGGCATCGACGATGCGCGAGCGCGCCCCGATACCGAGCAGCCCGAGATTCTTGACATAGGGCTGCGTGTGCGGCTGCAGGCTCGGCGTCGCGTCGAGGAACTCGATCTCGAAGGGCTGTCCGCCCGGCAGGCGCAGCACGTTGCCGTCGCGCCGGCAGCCGGCGTCGCGCAGAAGCGCGTCGGCGCGGCGCAGGAGATTGCGGTCTTGGCCCGAGCCGTCCGAGCGCGGCGGCGAGAACGGCTCGCCGAACACCTCTTCCGGCACCTTGCCGCGCCACGGCTCGAGCAGCACCAGCTCTTCCGGCGACGGCTTGCCGTCCGCCTTCAGGTCCGAATTCTCGAAGAACGAGGCGGTGCGCCGATAGGCGCCGAACATGAGGTTCTGGTTGGTCCACTCGAAATCGAAGGCGAGGCCGACCGCTTCGCGCACGCGCGGATCGCGGAACTTCTCGCGCCGGGTGTTGAGCCACCAGCCCTGCATGCCGGAGGGCGTCTCGTCGGGCAGCACCTCCTGCCTGACGCGCCCGTCCTTGATCGCCCCGAAATCGTAGCCGTTGTTCCAGATGCGCGAGGTGAACTCCTCGCGATAGGTGAAGGCGCCGGCCTTGAAGCCTTCGAAGGCGACGTCGCGGTCGCGGTAATATTCGTAGCGGATGCGGTCGAAGTTGTTGTGCCCGATTGCGACGGGCAAGTCCCT
>DASQLE010000496.1:0-5990 GCA_035630175.1 Beijerinckiaceae bacterium | reverse complement strand
GCCCGTAGCCCGGTCAAACCATGTCCCCTCTGAGAGGACGCCGATGGTCCATTCGCCCCCGAGGGGCGAGTAAACGAAAACGGCCTCTTCAGCCTTTGGCGGGGTCTCTATCGGAAAGGCAACGGGACGACGCTCCGAGACGCCCGGCAATTCAACGGTACTCTCAAGACTACGCGCACTCAGCTTCATGCCGAGTCGAGTCCCGGAGGACCGACAAGTTCCACCCAGGCGGCACCCGAACTACCGCCTACTGCTTCCCATGTGCTTCCCAATCCGAGCCGTTGGGAAGCGACGGGCCAGCGCCACCGTCTAAGTTATTGAAATGTATGGTACCGCCGACCCGGCTCGAACGGGTGACCCCCAGATCCACAATCTGGTGCTCTAACCAACTGAGCTACGGCGGCACTGAAGCGGGGTGTAATCGCCCGGGGGGCCGATTTCAAGGCGCTCGCCGAGCCGCCGCCGAACTTGGCCGCCGCCGAACATGGCGGCCGCCGCAACGGTCCCACTCAGCAGAGCGGCGGGCTCTCGCCCGCCGCCGTCGTTGATCGCTTGGCGTCGGCTGCCTTACTGGGCCACCGCTCCGGCGGCCTTGAGGACCGGCGTCCAGCGCGCCACCTCGGATTCGACCAGCTTCTGCAGCGCCTCGGGCCCGCGCCCGGTCTTGTCCGGGATGACGCCGCCGAGCTCGAGCAGGCGCTTGCGCGTGTTCTCGTCGTCGAGCGCCTTGTTGAGCGCGTCGACGAGCTTCGCCTGGATCTCCTTCGGCGTGCCCTTCGGGGCGAAGAGCGCGTTCCAGGCGCTGACCTCGTAATTGCCGAGCCCGGCCTCCTTGGTGGTCGGCACGTCGGGAAGGGCCGGAGAGCGCTCGGCCGTGGCGATGGCGTAGGCCTTGATGTTGCCGCCGGTGATCTGCGGCGCCACGTTGACGATTTGGTCGGTCATGAAATCGACCTGGCCCGACATGAGGTCGTTGAGGGCCGGGCCGGTGCCGCGATAGGCCACCATGGTCGGCTTGATCTCGAGCACCGAGCTCAAGAGCACGCCGGTGGTGTGAGAGACCGAGCCGACGCCGGCATGGGCCATGTTCAGCTTGGCCGAATTGCCCTTCACGAAATCCATGAACCCCTTCAGGTCCTTCGGCGCGAAGTCCTTCTTGGCCACGATGACGATCGGGGTGCCGGCCGCCATGCCGACCGGCACGAAATCCTTGGCCGGATCGTATTTCAGGTTCGGGTAGAGGGCCGGCGCGGCGCCCTGCGTGCCCATATGGCCCATGCCGATCGTGTAGCCGTCCGGCGTCGCGCTCGAGACGCGCGTCATGCCGGTGGTGCCGCCGGCGCCGGCGACGTTCTCGACGATCAACTGCTGGCCGAGCGTGCGCGACATGTGATCGCCGACGATGCGGGCGATGACGTCGGTCGGCCCGCCCGCCGCGAAGGGAACGATCAGGGTGACCGGGCGCTGCGGGTAGTTGCCCTGCGCTTGGGCGCCGAAGGCGGCCAAGGCCGCGACGGCGGCTGTGAGGAAAGTCATCTTTTTCATTCATTCATCTCCCTGGAAGATCCGGTACCGGTCTTATGGACTGTTCCTAGCAATGGAAAGTCACTCCACAAAGACCTCCTCGCGGCCTTTTCGGATCGTTGGTAAAAGAGCGATGGTGAGCAGGCCCACGGCGACAAGAAGAAGCCCGGCGCTGATCGGCCGTTCGATGAAGGTCATCATATCGCCGCGCGAGATGATCAACGCTCGACGCAGGTTTTCTTCCATCAACTTTCCGAGAACGAAGCCGAGCAGCAGCGGCGCCGGCTCGAAGCCGAAGCGGATCAGGGCAAAGCCGATGACCCCGAAGACGGCGATCCACATGACGTCGGTCGGCAGGCTGTTGATCGAGTAAATGCCGATGCAGCAGAACATCAGGATGGCCGGGAACATCAGCCGATACGGCACCTTGAGGAGCCGCACCCACAGTCCGATGAGCGGCAAGTTGATGACGAGCAGCATCAGGTTGCCGACCCACATGGAGGCGATCATGCCCCAGAACAGCTGCGGGCTCTTGGTCATGACCTGCGGCCCCGGGATGATGCCGTGGATGGTCATGGCGCCGACCATCAGCGCCATGACGGCGTTCGGCGGGATGCCGAGGGTGAGAAGCGGGATGAACGAGGTTTGCGCGCCGGCGTTGTTGGCCGCTTCCGGGCCGGCGACGCCCTCGATGGCGCCGCGCCCGAAGCGGCGCGGATCCTTGGCGAGCTTCTTCTCGATCGTATAGGCGGCGAAGGGGCCGAGAATGGCGCCGTTGCCCGGCAGGATGCCGAGGATGCCGCCGATCGTGGTTCCGCGCAGGACCGGCAGCGCCGCCTGCTTGATGTCCTCCTTGCCGGGCAGGAGGCGCCCGATCGCCCCTCGTACGACGTCGCGCGCCTCGAGGTTGTCGAGGTTGCGGATGACCTCGGCGATGCCGAAGATGCCCATGGCGAGGACGGCGAAATCGACGCCGTCGGCGAGGAACGGCGAACCGAAGGTCATGCGCTCCTGGCCTGTCTCGAGGTCGGTGCCGACCGTCGAGAGCAGAACGCCGATGATGATCATGATGATGGCCTTGAAGATCGAGCCGCGCGCCAGCACGACCGCGAAGACGAGGCCCATCAGCATCAGCGAAAAGTACTCGGCCGGGCCGAAGACGAGGGCGAGCCGCGTCAGCGGCACGGCCAGGGCCGCGATGAGGAGGGTCGCCACGGTGCCGGCGAAGAACGAGCCGAGGGCAGCGATGCCGAGGGCGACGCCGGCGCGGCCCTGGCGCGCCATCTCATGCCCGTCGAGGGCCGTCACCACGGACGAGGCCTCGCCCGGGATGTTGACCAGGATCGCTGTGGTCGAACCGCCGTATTGGGCGCCATAGTAGATGCCGGCCAGCATGATGAGCGCGCCGACGGGCTCAAGCCCGAAGGTGATGGGCAGGAGCATGGCGATGGTGGCGGTCGAGCCGACCCCCGGCAGAACGCCGATCAGCGTGCCGACCATGCAGCCGATGAAGCAGAGCAGGACGTTGACCGGGATCGGCCACGTCACCCCGAGCAGCGGGTCCGTGACCCAAAGCACCTGCCAGACGGTGGCGAAACCGAGCCCGAGATTGGAGATGATGTCCGGCATGGCTGCCTCAGATGTAGATGACGCCCGGGATGATCAGGATCGGGATCGGCAGGTTGAGAACGTAGCGGAACAGCCCGACGCAGAGGGCGGTCATGACGGCGGCGAAGATGATGATCTCCGTCATGCGCACTTCCGACGACGCGTAGCCGCCGATGATCATGGCGAGCGGGCCGGCGATCATGAGGCCGAACAGCCGGATCGTGATGGCGAAGGACAGGATGCCGGCGACGATGAAGAACGGACCGCGCAGGCCGAACGCGTCGACCCACGCGTCGCGCCTCAGCGCGGCGACGAACATCACGAGGATCGTCCCGTAGATCAGGACGATGGCCGTATAGAAGAAGATGTTGGCGCCCTGCGCGCCGCCATAGAAGATCGCGCTCACGACCTTGGTGATGAGCAGGGCGACGACGAGGATGAATCCGAACGTCACGACGGCGCTGTAGTCGGACAAGCGCAGCGGATCCCCGTCGCTGACGACGGCGAGGACCGCCAGACCCAACCCGCACACTCCGACCCCGATGGCGAGCCAACGCGGCAGCATGGCCGGCCCCATGGCGCGCAAGGTGCCTTGCGAGAGGTCGCTCGTCGCCCACAGCGCGAAGGCGGCGAGGGCCATGAGCGCAAGACCGGCAAAGAAATTCTGCGGCGCACGGATCGGGCCTAGGCGCGACATGGGTGCGGGCACTTCAACTTCGGTCGGCATCTCTTCCCTCTGTCGTGTCTGAGCGCCGCTCGAGCGCCGCGCCCGTCATCCTACGCATTGTTGTTCTTGCAGCAAAGCTGTGATCGAGCGTGCGCGCGCCACTTCTCAATTCGCGGTCACGCCGGCTTTCTTGATGATGGGCACCCATTTGTCGACCTCGGTGCGCACGAGCTCGGCCAAGGCCGCCGGCGTCTGACCCGCCTCGTCCGGCAGTTCGCCGCCGAGATCGAGCAGGCGCTTGCGCACGCCCTCGTCCTTGAGCGCCGCCCGGCCGGCGGCGTTCAGCCGGTCGACGATCTCCTTCGGCGTGCCCTTCGGGGCGAACATGGCGTTCCAGCCGGTCGCCTGGAACTGCGGCAGACCCTGCTCGGACGAGGTCGGCACGTCGGCGATCACGGGCACCCGGTTCGGAACGGCGACGACCAGGCCCTTCACGTCCTTGGCCTGCACCTGCGGCACGATGCCGACGGTCTGGTCGCAGACGTAGTCGATGTCTCCCGACAGGAGCGCGTTCAGGGCCGGCCCCGAGCCGCGGAACGGCACATGCTGCGGATTGACGTCGAGGATCGAGCTCAGGAACAGGCAGGTCAGGTGCGAGGTCGCGCCGACCCCGCCGGTGCCGTAGTTCATGTTGGCGCCGTTCTTCTTGAGGAGCGCCACGAACTCGCGGAAATCCTTGACCGGCAGGCTCTTCTTGGCCGCCACCACCATCGGCGTCGCCGCGGCGTTCATGACCGGCTCGAAATCCTTGCGCGGATCGTAGGCGAGGTTCGGGTAGAGGCCGACGCTGGCGGCCTGGGTGCCTAGATTGCCCATCAACACCGTGTAGCCGTCCGGCTGCGCCCGCATCACCCGCGTCGCCCCCACCGTGCCGCCGGCGCCGGTGACGTTCTCGACCACGATCTGCTGCCCGAGAGAGCGGCTCATGTGATCGGCCATGATGCGGGCGACCACATCCGTCGTGCCGCCCGCCGCGAACGGCACCACCATGGTGACCGCCCGTTCCGGATAAGCGGCCACTGCCGCGCCGCACGCGGCGAAAACGGCAAAAGCCGCCCCGCCGAGGCCTTTGAGCAAACCGTTCATGATCTCCTCCCCGGCGCCCTGTTCGTTCCGGGCGTCCGCTGCCTTACGTTAGATGATGAAACCGCTTGCCCGCAATCGGCCGTATGGCTAGGGACGGCGGCATTCTACAAGATAACCGACCGGCCGGGCATAAGCGGCCGTCATACCAGAGCCGGTCGGACCGGCCGCACAGGAGGAATCGTTGAGCAGCAACCGCACGTATCGCATCGCGGTGATCCCCGGCGACGGGATCGGCAAGGAAGTGGTGCCGGAAGGCGTGCGGGTCCTCGAGAAAGCCGCCAAGCGGTACGGCTTCGCCCTGCAGCAGGACTGGTTCGATTTCGCCTCCTGCGACTATTACGCCAAGCATGGCCGTATGATGCCGGAGGACTGGAAGGACCGCATCGGCCGGCACGATGCGATCTTCTTCGGCGCGGTCGGCTGGCCCGAGATCGTGCCGGACCACATTTCCCTGTGGGGATCGCTGATCCTGTTCCGCCGCGAGTTCGACCAATACGTCAATCTGCGCCCGGTGCGGCTGATGCCGGGCGTGCCCTCGCCGCTCGTCGGCCGCAAGCCCGGCGACATCGACTTCTGGGTGGTGCGCGAGAATACGGAAGGCGAGTATTCGTCCATCGGTGGGCGCATGTTCCCGGATACCGACCGGGAGGTCGTCATCCAGGAAACCGTGATGAGCCGCATCGGCGTCGACCGGGTGCTCAAATTCGCCTTCGCGCTCGCCCAGAGCCGACCGAAGAAGCACCTCACCTCGGCCACCAAGTCGAACGGCATCTCGATCACCATGCCGTATTGGGACGAGCGCGTCGCCGCCATGGCCGAGCATTATCCCGACGTGCGCTGGGACCAGTACCACATCGACATCCTGACCGCCCGGTTCGTGCTGAGCCCGGACCGTTTCGACGTGGTGGTGGCGTCGAACCTGTTCGGCGACATCCTGTCCGACCTCGGCCCGGCCTGCACGGGCACGATCGGCATCGCGCCCTCCGGCAACATCAATCCCGAGCGCACCTATCCGTCGGTGTTCGAGCCGGTGCACGGCTCGGCG
>DASQLE010000495.1:0-3624 GCA_035630175.1 Beijerinckiaceae bacterium | reverse complement strand
GTATTTTTCTGCCGCATCGGCGAAGTGGTCGCAGTTGGAGGCGCATTTTTCCACTTCGGCGCGGCCATCCTTGAGGGTCTTGCCCATCTCGGCCGTCATGATCTCGGCGAACTCGCCCTGCCGGCGGCGCAGCACGGCGGCAGCCCGCTTCATGAGCTTGCCGCGCTCGGCGAAGGACGTGCGGCGCCAATCCTCGAAGGCCCGGCGCACGTCGCGCGCGATGGCGAGCGCCTCGTCGCGCGTATGCCCCTCGTAGCTGCGCCCGGGCCGGCCGGTCGCCGGGTCATGGGTGGACAAGCGCGGCTTCGCGCCCGGCCCGTTCGCGGGCTTGCGGGCGTGCGGCTGGTCGCGCTCAGGCGGTCGGGCGGTCTCGTCCATCAGAATCTCCTTGCGCTCACCAAGGCAGCTTCGCGCAGCTTCGCTGAGATAAGGCGCGCGATGATACGTGACAACGGCAAGGCGCAAGGATCGCTGGCGCCGTGCCGCGTTGCTCACGCAACCCTGCTCATTCCGGAGCGCCCGCAGGGCGAGCCCGGAACCCACGACCGGGTGCTCCGAACCGATGGATGCAGCGCCCCGTCATAGGTTCCGGCGCTCCTCGCTGCGCTCCGCCCCGGAATGACGGTTATTGACTCTTTCAGCCGGCGGAGTCGTTATAGAACAAAGCAGGAACAGACATGCAGCAGGCGCACGATACCCTGTCGGCGCTCCGGACCGTGCTTGCCGGACTCGATCCGGCGGCAAGCCCGACGACGGTCGATCTGATTCCGACGGGGGTGGCGAGCCTCGACGAGCCGCTGGGCGGCGGATTCCGGCGCGCCGCCTTGCATGAAACCTATCCGGCGGCCGGGGTGAAGGACGCGGCCGCCGCCGGCGGCTTCGGGCTCGGCCTGGCTCTGCGGGCGGCCGAGGGCCGTCCTCTCGTTTGGGTCCAGCAGGACTCCCTCGATGGCGAATTGGGTCGGATCTCCGGGGCGGGCCTCGCCGCCTTCGGGGCCGATCCCGATCGGCTCGTCCTGGTGCGCGTCGCCGATCACACCGGGGGATTGCGGGCCGCCCGCGAGGCGCTGCGCTGCCCGGCGCTCGGCGCCGTTCTCGTCGAGTTCCGGGGCGCATCGCGGATTCTCGATCCGACGGCGACACGCCGTCTTTCGTTTGCGGCAAGCCAATCGGGCGTCACGCTGGTCATGACGAGGCTCGGCGCGTCGCCCGGGCCGAGCGCCGCCGCGACGCGATGGTCGGTGGCGGCCGCCGCCTCGCTCCCTCTCGAGGCGAATGCCCCGGGCCGTCCGGCCTTTGCCCTCACCTTGCTTCGTCACCGCGCCGGCATTCCCGGCCGCACTTGGTCCGTGGAGTGGGATTGTGACCGCGTATCCTTTGCCGACCCCGCGCCGCTACCTCGCCCTGTGGTTTCCGTTCCTGCCGGCCGAGAGGCGGGAACGCGCCGCGACGGAGGCTGGCGTCTGGCCGGCTGATGCTCCGCTGGTTCTCACCGACAGCGTCAAGGGCGCGCGGCGCCTCGCCGCCGTCAGCCGCAAGGCCCTGAAGCTCGGGCTCTCGCCCGGCTTGACCCTCGCCGATGCGCGCGCCGCCGTCCCGCACCTCCTCGCGCTCGACCATGATCCGGCGGCGGATGCGGCGCTGATCGACCGCGTGCTGGACGACTGCCTCCGCTGGACACCCCTCGCCGCGCTCGATCCGCCGCACGGGTTGATGCTCGACATCACCGGCTGCACGCATCTGTTCGGCGGCGAGACGGCGACGCGTGAGCGCGTCCTGCATCGCCTCAGGGGCGGCCGGTTCACGGTGCGCGGCAGCATCGCCGGCACCCCGGACGCCGCACGCGCGCTCGCCCGCTTCGGTCGGGTCGCCCTTGTCGCGCCGGGCGGGGAGGCGCAGGCGGTCAGGCCCCTGCCGATCACGGCCCTGGAACTCTCCGATGAGACGACCACGGCCCTGCGGCGGGCCGGGTTCAAGCGCATCGCCGACCTCGCCGACAGACCGAGCGCGCCGCTCACCGGCCGTTTCGGCACGGAGCTGACGACACGGCTGACCCGTCTTCTCGGCCGGGAGGACAGGCGCATCACGCCCTCGCGGCCGTTGCCGGCTTGCGTCGTCGAGCAGGCCTTCGCCGAGCCGATCGGTCATGCCGATGCGATCGCGCGCGTCCTCCGAGCGCTCATCGAGCGCGCCTGCGCGCATCTGGAGGAACGGGGCGAAGGCGGGCGGGCGTTCGAGGCCAGCTTCCTGCGCGTCGACGGCGTCGTCAGGCACATCATCGCCCGCACCGGCCGCCCCGTCCGTGACGCGGACACGGTCACCCGCTTGTTCCGGGAAAGGATCGAGGCATTGGCCGATCCCCTCGATCCGGGTTACGGCTTCGATCTCGTCCGGCTGGCCTTATCCGTGACCGAGCCCCTCGAGAGCCTTCAGCCCGACCTCGACGGCAAGGCGATCGAAGCGGACGAGGTGGCCGACCTCATCGATCGCTTGACCGCCCGGTTCGGCGCGGTGCGGGTGCTGCGTTTCGTGGCCGCCGACACCCATGATCCGGTTCGCGTCGCCCGGCTCGTGCCCGCCACATCGCAAATGCCCGACCAAGGGGGCGGGCGTGCGATCGCGAGCGCGTCCTGGATGCGGCCGGAGCCGGGAGAGCCGCCGCCTCGCCCCCTGCGCCTGTTCGAGCCGCCGCAAGCGGTGGAAGCCGTGGCCGAGGTGCCGGACGGTCCGCCGATCCGCTTCCGCTGGCGCGGCGCGCTCCATGACGTCGCCCGCGCCGAAGGTCCGGAGCGCCTCCTCACTGAATGGTGGCGCGGCCATGACCGGCCGGCCCGCGATTACTACCGCATCGAGGACGGGCAAGGCCGCCGCTTCTGGCTGTTCCGCGAAGGCTTTTACGGCGGCGACGCGAGCCCGCGCTGGTATCTGCACGGGTTGTTCGCATGAGCGCGGCGGATTCCTATGCCGAGCTGGTCGCGGCCACCAATTTCTCGTTCCTGCGCGGCGCCGCCCATCCTCAGCACATGGTGCTGACGGCGCTGCTCCTCGGCCAGACCGGCCTCGGCATCGCCGACCGCAACACGGTCGCCGGGGTCGTGCGCGCCCATTGCGCGCTCAAGGATCTGCGCGCGGACGGCGTGCCGCCGCCCGAGAAGCTGCGCGACGGCTCCGGACCCGGCGAATACGTCTTCGTGGAGCATCCGCTCACCGGCAAGATGCCCGTGTCGCGCGACGAGCTGCGGCGCATGGCGTGCGATTTCAAGCTCGTCGTCGGAGCGCGCCTCGTCTTCGCCGACGGCACACCGGACATCGTCGCGTATCCCGTCGACCGCGCCGGCTGGGGCCGGCTGTGCCGGCTTCTCAGCATAGGCAAGCGCCGGGGCAAGAAGAGCGAATGCATCCTTCGTGTCGACGATCTTCTCGCCGACCCGTCCGGGCTTTTGCTGATCGTCATGCCGCCGCGGCGGCTCGATGGGCTCCCGAGCCTCCTCGACCGCCTCGCGAGCGCCGCGCCCGGCGCGGTCTGGCTCGCCGCCGCCATGCATCGCCGCGGCGACGACCGGCGCCGGCTGGCGCGTCTCAAATCCGTCGCCGTCGCCGCCGCCGTGCCGCTCCTCGCCGTCA
>DASQLE010000494.1:0-3035 GCA_035630175.1 Beijerinckiaceae bacterium | reverse complement strand
GCCCTGAGCGAGAGGACAATGGGGGACACCATCACGGCGCTTCTCGACAAGCTTCAGGTGCGCAGCAGGCTCTACGCGGCCCTAAACCGGCAAAGCTGAAGAGTGGCAGTCGCGGCGGCAGGCATCGGCAAGAGCCGGCCTGCTGCACGCTCTGGACCGACTGCCGCTCGCCACCACCTACCCGCTGGCCACTGCCGACCGCCCGTGCCGACTGCCTCGCCCAATCGCCCCTTCCGTTCGCAGCGCAGATGTGCCTCACTCTGCCGAAAACAGGGAGGATGGACATGCACAAAGGCAGTCTCGCACGGCTGGCTGCGGCGGGCCTTCTGTTGACGGCCTCGGCCCTGATGGCGATGCCCGTCGCCGCCCAAGAGAGCGCGGAAAGCTCCTTCAAGAGCAAGACGGTGCGGATCGTCGTCGGTTATGGGCCGGGCGGCGGCTATGACGTCTACGCGCGCATGATCGCGCCGTATCTTGCCAAGGCGCTCGATGCGACGGTGATCGTCGAGAATCAGCCCGGTGCCGGCGGACTGACGGCGCTGAACCGCGTCTGGGACGCGCCCCCGGACGGGCTCACGATGATGATCGTTAATGGGGCGGGCGCCGCCTTGGCGCAGCTCGTGGAGCAGTCGAGCGTCCGTTACGATCTTGGCAGGATGGGGCATCTCGGCACCGTCAGTGCCTCGCCCTGGATGTGGCTGGTGGGACCGAACTCGCCGACCGACACGCCGCAAAAGGCGATCGGCGCCGGCCGGCGCCTGTCCTGGGCCGGCAGCGGGCCGATGGACGGGTTGAGCGACGGCGCCGCCTTCACCTGCGAGGCTCTCAAGCTGAACTGCCAGATCGTCATGGGCTACAAGGGCAGCAACGAGGCGGCCCTCGCGGTCACCAAAGGCGAGATGGACGCCATCTACGTGTCAGACACTTCGGCGAACAATTACGTCAAGGCCGGCCAGGGTAAGGCCGTGGCCACGATGGGCCGAACAAAGTCGCGGTTCTTCCCCGATCAGCCGACCATCTTCGAGGCCGTGACCTTGACCGCCGAGCAGCAGTGGTTGTTCGACTTCCGCGCCAATGTGGAGGACCTCGGCCGCATCCTCGTCGCCCCGCCCGGCATGCCGCCGGCCCGGCTCGCCGCTCTCCGCGATGCCGTGAGAAAGGCCCTGACCGATCCCGCCCTTGTCGCGGACGGCGAAAAGGCGCAGCGCTACATCGAGTTCGAGGACGGGGAAGCGACCCGCAAGCGCGCCAATGCGGTGGTCGCGGAGCTGACGCCCGAGCAGAAGGCGCGTGTCAAGGCCCTGCTCACCCGAACCGCCAATTAGGCCGCTTGCGCCGGAACAGCACATACAGTGAGGCTAATAATCGCCAAGGCCGGCCGAAGATAAACGGCAGATGAACGGCCGTGGAACGCCGAAGCCAGGAGCGCATTCTGTCTCCGTGGAACATCCCACGGGAGAGAACATCATGAAAACGCTCGTCTTGACTGCTGCGGCTGTCATGATCGCCGGAACGGCTTTCGCTCAGACATCGACCACCACGACCACGACTGGCGGATCGTCCACGACGACGACCGAGCAGTATTACGTCGTGCGCGACCCCTCGACCAAGCGCTGCACCGTCACCACGTCGAAGCCGTCCGGCGGCACTACGGTGATCGTCGGCGATACGATGTACAAGTCGAAGACGGAGGCTGAAACGGCCGTGACCAAGGTGTGCACCAACTGACGTCGGCCTACCTAAATCGTGGCGGGGCCCTGCGGGCTCCGCCACGCTCTTGGTGCAAAGCTGCGCGAGAAGGTCGCCTGGCGGAAATGGCCGGGCTGAACGGTACGCGTCAGCTCCGGGACCTCAGGAATACCGTTCTTGATCAGAAGCGTCGGGCCAGGGCCATACTGCGAAGGCGTCAGGCATCCGACACCGCCGCAAGCGGACCGTCCGAGTTCAGGTCCCCGCGGCATCCTTCGCGCATTTCGTGACGAAGCTCGTCCGGGCTGCCCCGGCCAATTCGCGCTTCGTCGCCGTCGTCTCGCACTCTGCCGTCGAGTCCTTCTCGCACTTGGTCATGAACGATGTGCGCGCGGCGCCCGCAAGCTTCTTGTCGTCGGCCTGAGACCTACAGGTCTCCGCCGCCTGGGCTGCGCCGAGCGAGAGGATAAGGGCAATCGTGAATGCCGCGAGTCGCATGAGCGTGTCTCCTGGGCGGACCAGTCCGGAACCAAGGACCGGGTCTCTGACCAACATAAGGTGTCAGCCAGTATATGAACATCGGCCTACCGATGGAACAACGGATTGTTCATGCACCTTCTTGCGGTAGCGGCACGCGCGGGCTTGCCCGCTACAGCTGAAGGCTGTGCGCGACAGTCCGGAAACGGCCTGAAATTGGGTCGGCACGCATCTCTCCGCGCGGGCTTGCGGAAGCGCCCGGCTGACCCTATCGGTCAAAGCAAGGGCCGAACGGAGGTCCGCGACGATGCAAAGCGCGCGGGCCGACCGGCCTCGAACCAAGGGAGGCATGGCATGCACTTGCGGCCACGGGTCGTCGACGGGAAGACCAGCACCGAACTGCGGCGCCAGCTGCGCGAGGAGCAACGTCCGCTGATCTCCATCGGCGGGGCGACGCCCCACCACGCCCAGCTCGCCGAGGCGACCGGGTTCAGGTTATTCGGCCTGTCCGGATCGCAGGCCTCGGCGCATATCCTCGGCCTGCCCGATGCCGGCCTGATGACCATGTCCGAGGTGGTCGACAATGCGCGCCACATCTGCCGGGCCGTGTCGATCCCGGTCCTCGCCGATTGCGAGACCGGCTTCGGCAATGTCCTTAACGCGACGCGCGCGGTCAGCGAGCTGATCGACGCCGGCGTCGCGGGCCTCTTCATCGAGGACCAGGTCTTTCCGAAGCGCTGCGGCTTCACCAAGGGCCTGCAGATCGTCTCGGCGCAGGAAGCCGTCGGCAAGCTGCGGGCGGCGATCGCCGTGCGCGACGAGCTCGACCCCGACGTCGTCATCCTGGCGCGCACCGATTCGCGCGCCGC
>DASQLE010000493.1:0-5451 GCA_035630175.1 Beijerinckiaceae bacterium | reverse complement strand
CCGGACGGCTACACGCTCGGCATCATCACGGTCGAGATCGCCATGATGCATTGGCAGGGCCTGACGGAGCTCACGCCGAAGAGCTATGCGCCCGTTGCGCTCATGAACGAGGACCCGCCCGGAATCCAGGTCAATGCCGCAGCCCCCTATAAGAATGTCAAGGACCTCGCCGATGCGATCAAGGCGGCGCCCGCCGGCAAGCTGAAGGCGTCGGGCACGGGCCAAGGAGGCATTTGGCACCTGGCCCTGATCGGATGGCTGCAGGCTATGGGCTTGAAGCCCGATCACGTGGCCTGGGTGCCGTCGAACGGCGCTGCGCCCGGCATGCAGGACCTCGCGGCCGGCGGCATCGATCTCGTCCCGTGCTCGGTTCCGGAAGCGCGGGCGATGATCGAGGCCGGCAAGGCGCGGAGCCTCGCCATCATGGCGCCCGAGCGCAACCCGACCTTTCCGAACATTCCGACGCTCAAGGAGGAGATGGGCATCGATTATTCGACGGGCGCCTGGCGCGGGTTCGCGGCCCCCCGGAACCTGCCCGCCGACGTTCAGGCGAAGCTCGTCGCCGCGCACAAGAAGGTCTACGATTCGAAGGAGTACAAGGACTTCATGGCCAATCGCGGCTTCGGCGTGAAATGGGCCGACCCGCAGGGCTTTGCCGGATTCATGGACGCCGCCGACGAGCAGATGGGCAAGGCCATGAAGGCCGCCGGCCTCGCGAAAACGTAAACGTCATCCTCGGGCCGCGCCGCGGACCCGAGGACCTCGTGCCGACGCACCGGCGCTGCACCTTTGCCGTCGCGCGACGCGTCACTCTCGTCCTGAGGTCCTCGGCTCTCCACGTCGCTCCGGCCGAGGATGACGTTGGGAAAGTCCAATGCGTCTGCCCGACCGCGTCATCGGCTTTCTGGTTTTCAGCCTCGGCGCCGTCGTGGCTTACGCCGGCTCGCGCCTGCCGCCGGTTCCCGGCCAGCAAGTCGGTCCTAACGTCTTCCCCTTCGTTATCGGCATCGGACTCGGCCTTTGCGGGCTCATGATCGCCTTCGGCATCGGACGGTCCTTCGAGGAAGAAGCGGAGGTCGATCTGGCCGCTCATTCGGATCGGCCGTCGGACGACCAGATCCTCGCGGCGCACGGGCCCCTTTATAAGCTGCGCGTCCTGATCCCGCCGGCGCTGCTGGTCTTCTATGCGCTGGCCGCCGACAGGCTCGGCTTCTACCTGACCACGGCGCTCATCATCCTCATCGCTTCGCTAACGTTCGGCGGGCGGCTGCGGCTCGCCGTCCCCCTCGCGCTGCTCGCACCGTTGCTCGTCCACCTCGCCTTCTACAAGCTGCTGCGCGTGCCCTTGCCCGTCGGCCTCGTACCACTGCCCTGGTGATCATGAGCGCGTTCCTCGAAGCCTTTCGCCTCGTCGCGGCTCCGGACGTCCTGATCGCGATCCTGGCTGCATCGGTCTACGGTCTGGTCGTCGGCTGCCTTCCCGGGCTGTCGGCCACCATGGCCACCGCACTCCTGGTGCCGGTGACGTTCTACCTGTCGCCGATCGCCGCCATCGCCACGATCATCTCGGCCTCGGCCATGGCGATCTTTTCCGGCGATATCCCGGGCTGCCTTCTCCGCATCCCCGGCACCCCCGCCTCGGCGGCGTATACGGATGAAGCTTACGCCATGACGCGCAACGGCCAGGCCGAGCTTGCCCTCGGCGCCGGCCTTTGGTTCAGCGCGATCGGCGGCATCGCCGGCACGATCTCGCTCGTGGTGATGGCGCCGATCCTCGCCGAGCTGGCCCTGAACTTCTCCACCTACGAGTATTTCTGGCTCGCCCTGCTCGGGCTCATGTGCGCAACCCTGGTGGCCCGATCCTCGCCCGTGAAGGCGATCGCCAGCATGCTGCTCGGGCTCCTCGTCGCCTGCATCGGCATGGAGAATCCGGGCGGTATCCCCCGCTTCACCTTCGGGCTCACCGATCTCCTCGGCGGGATCGAGGTCGTGCCTGCGCTGGTCGGCGTGTTCGCGGTGTCCGAGGTGATGCGCAACATGCTGATTCCCGCACCGCCCTCCCCGCCGCGCCACAGGCTCGGCAGCATCCTCGCGGGGCAATGGAAGCTGACGAAGCAATATTGGCGGCAGATGACCCGCGGCAACATCGTCGGCATCATCATCGGCGTCTTGCCGGGCGCCGGCGCCGACATGGCCGCCTGGGTGAGCTACGCCATGTCGAAGCGGTTTTCGAAGGAGCCGCACAAGTTCGGCACGGGCCACCCGGAGGGCCTCGTCGAAGCCGGCGCCAGCAACAATGCGAGCCTGGCGAGCGGATGGGTCCCCTCGCTCCTGTTCGGCATCCCGGGCGACACCATCACAGCGATCGCCATCGGCGTCCTCTACATGAAGGGCCTCAATCCGGGCCCGACCCTGTTCACCGAGCGCGCCTCCAGCATGTACGCCCTCTACATCATCTTCGTCATCGCCAACATCATCATGATCCCGCTCGGCATCCTGATGATCCGCGCGGCATCGACGGTGCTGCGCGCACCGCGCCCGGCCATCCTGCCGATCGTCCTTATCTGCGCCGCGATCGGCTCGTTCGCGAGCGGCAACAACCTGTTCGCCGTGCTCACGGTCGCGGCCTTCGGGGTGATCGGCTACGCCATGGAGGCGAACGGCTTTCCCGTGGCCGCCCTCGTCCTCGGCATCGTGATGGGGACGATGGTCGAGCAGAACCTGGTCTCGTCGCTGATCAAGTCCGACGGGTATCTGCTGCCGTTCTTCAGCCGCCCTGTGGCTGCGGTCCTGGCCGCGGTCACGATCGGCTGCCTTCTTTGGCCTCTCGCCGTCTGGCTGCGGCGCAGGCTGAAGACCGGCGGCGTCCTCGCCGGCGCACGCCCATGACTCGCTCGGGCGGAAAGAGCGGTTTGGATCGACCAACCGCTCTCGATCCACAACCTGTTTGATGGCTAATCTGCGCGTTGTCGCGCGTGATGAGGCATAAGGCACCGCCGGCAGGATCGTGCAGGAGCACTTAACCTGACGCGGCAACGCTCGCCTCACTTTGCTGCAGGGTATGGCATACCAGGACGCTGTCGGTATCGCGGCAGCGACCAGCCGAAGTGGAGAGCTGCGGCGCGCACCAGCAAGCCGAGGGAAAACCCTGATCCGATGGCGAGTTCACGCGGCGCGCCGAGCGCCAGCAGGGCGACGAACACAATTGCCGCGGCGAGCGCGGCCGAGACGTAGATTTCCCGACTGAGGATCACCGGGCTCTCGCTGCCGAGCAGATCGCGTAGGATCCCGCCGAAGGTCGCCGTGATGACGCCCATGGCGATGGCCACGATTCCGTCTGCGCCCGCTTGCGCTGCCTTCTCGGCGCCCGTTACGGCGAACAGGGCCAAGCCGACCGCATCCAGCCAAAGGAGGAACTTGTACCGCGATTGGGGAATGTGGGCCGTGAAGAACACCAGCATCGAGACGATGACACACGCGATCAGATAAGCCGGCTCGCCGACCCAGAACACGGGCGATCCCAAGAGCACGTCTCGGAGCGTGCCGCCGCCGATCCCGGTCGCCGTTCCCAGCAAGGCGAAGCCGACGACGTCCATCTGCTTGCGCGACGCGACGAGACATCCCGTAACGGCGAACACGATGACGCCGAGCCAATCGAGAGCCATCGTGGCCGTGTCGAACATGAGATGTCTCCTTCCTCCGGTTCGCAGAACCCGTTTCCAACCCACATCCGACCGCGCAAGACGACGAAGAATTCCTGACGCGGTTCATCCGCTATCGGCCTGCAGACGCGAGAGAGACCGCGGCGGGCGGGCTTTCAAATCCGGCCCTCCTCCATCGACAGGAGATCGCCCTGTGCAGCGCGTTCCTCGCCAGCGAGGAACCGACCGGCGAGCAGGAGGCAGGCCGCGAAATAAACGATCCCCATCGGCACCCACATGAGGAGGCCCGCGAGTTGCTGATCCTCGAGCGGGCTCAATCCCCAAAGCTGCGCACGGCCGTTGTACCAGCCGTAGAGGGAATACGGGGCCATCGTAATAAGTGCGCCGAGCAGGCCGCTGTGCATCAGCGTGGCGAAGGACGCCGCGAGCGCCGGACCGATGCGCCGACGGTCGGCGCCGAGGACAGCTTGCCAGAACAAGAGCGCCGTGCCGAAGAACGACATGTGCTCGAGGCGATGCAGCCATTCCCGTTCGAGCGCTGCATCGAACAGTCCCGGGGCGTGCCAGATCCAGAGCGCCAATCCGTGCAGGATGGCGGCGGGCAGCGGTCGCGAGAGCACCCGCCCGAGCCGGGCCAGGGGGCGCCATGCCGCCGCCACCCCGCTCCTGCTCCAGCCGGAGGGCAGCGCCCATGCGAATGCCGCGCCCGGCTGGCCCATCAGCAGCAGCGGAGGCGCGACCGCGACCAACAGGCCGTGCTGCGCCATGTGCGCCGACAGCAGGGTTCCGCCGAGCTGGTCAAGGGGAGAAACGAGGGCGATCAGCAGCGCCGCCTGGCCGAGAAGAAACGCGAGGACCCGCAGGCGCCCGATGCCGCGCCACCGCCCGGCGCGCGCCCAGAGGCGCAGCACACCGCGCCCGTAGGCCCAGTACGCGACGAGCAGCGGCACGACCACGAGCGGATCGAAGCTCCAGGCCGCCGCCAGGGCGTCGGGTGAGACCGGGACGGGGCCGTGCGCGAGCGCCGGACCCGCGGCTAGCGCTGACGTGAGGAGTACGCCGATGCCGGGCCTGCCACCGGCATGATCGGAGCGAACTGCTGAGGGAGCCCGATGGTCGTGATGCTGCGGTCGCGGCGCTGATCGACGCCGGCGAGGGTGCCAACGGGCGCGCCCTAGGGGCACACCGGCACCGGCAGGATGCGGAAGAACTGCGCCGTCACCTGGGGCAGTTGCTGCTCGACCTCCATCGCCCCGCGTCGCTCGAGAAAGGTGATCGGCTCCTGGCAGATGTTGCCTTGCGCCGGCGATCGTGTGGGCGCTTGTGCGAGCCCGTCCGTGCCGACGAGCGCCGACGAGATCAAGCACGTTAAGGAAAGTGCGCGCATCGAAAACTCCCGTTTCCAAATATATCAGCCTTTTCCCTCCCGTGGACTGGGCTACAATCCGGGACATGAGCGAAGGTCAGGCGCTTTTCGCCGTCTTGCGCCAAAGCGCTGCTGCCGTGGCGGCGGAAGCGATCGAGCGTCTCGTTCAGGAAGCGTCCGACCGGGACCTCAATCAAATCAACGTCTTGGAGCTGGCGGCGCGCCTCGGCCTTGACGAGGAACGCCTCATCGCCGCCTTCCTGCATGCCGCGCGCCTTGGGCTGTTCGAGCTGTCCTGGAACGTCCTCTGCCCCGGCTGCGGCGGCGTCCTCGACGCGAGCGCGACGCTGAAGTCGTTCGACCGGGACGAATACGGGTGCGCCCTGTGCGCCGCCGGCTACAAACCGACGCTCGACGAGATGA
>DASQLE010000492.1:0-3406 GCA_035630175.1 Beijerinckiaceae bacterium | reverse complement strand
ACCAATTCGAGACCGTCCGCGTCGGCCTCGCCGAGGAGGAGGCGGATCTCATCGGCGCGGTAGGGATGATGGTCCGCGAAGGCTCGCGTCCGCACGAGCGTCGCGCCGCACTCCGCCAGCGTGCGGAAGAACTTGTCCGGCTGGCCGATGCCGGCGAAGGCGAGCACGCGCCGTCCGATAAGCCGCGCGGCGACGCCGGGATCCGGCTCGAGCCGCCCCGTCAGAACCGGCTTGCCGCGCTGTGCGGCATCCTTCGCCAGGGCGTCGCCGGGAGCGCCGTCGCCGACGACGAGGGCCGCATGCGCGCGCGGCCATTGCGCGGCGAGAGGCGCGCGCAGCGGTCCCGCCGGCAGGCACAGGCCGTTGCCGATTGCGACCGCGCCGTCGATCACCGCGATGGCGAGGTCCTTGACCAGGGACGGGTTCTGCAGCCCGTCATCCATGACGATGACGCCGGCGCCGCCGTTGGCGCACAGCGCGGCGCCGGCTGGGCGGCCGCGCGCGACGATCGTCGGGAAGGCGCGGGCGAGCAGCAGGGCCTCGTCGCCGACGTCAGTGGACGTATGCACCTCCGGATCGACGCGGATGGGACCGGCAAGGCGGCCGCCGTAGCCGCGGGTCAGGAAGAACGGCCGCATGCCCGTCTCCGCCAGCAGGGCGGCGAGGGCGAGCGCGGCCGGCGTCTTGCCCGAGCCGCCCACCGTGAAATTGCCGACGCACACGACCGGGAGCGCCGCCCGGGTTCCGGCTTGCCGCATCCGCCGGCCGGCGATGGCCCCGTAGACGACAGCGGGCGCCTGCAGCAGGCGGGCGACGGGGGAGGGATGCGGCCGCCACCAGAAGGCGGGCGCCCGCATCAGATCACGATGCGTTTTCATCGGATCGATGAAAACGTGTGAACGTGATCGATTTCAATGACTTGAGCATGCTTCGGCATCATGCTCTAACGCGCCTCCAGCTTCATCTGGGCGATGAACGGCTCGATCGATTGCATGGTGCGCGCCACCGCGCCGCCGAGCCGGTCGACCGTTTCGGCCGCCGAGCGCGCCATCTGGCGGGTCAGGCGCGGGTCGCGCAGAAGCTCCGTGACGGCGCGGACGAGGGTCTCGCCGTCGCGGATCGGCAGGGCGCCGCCGGCCCGGTCGATGGCCGAGTAGACCTCGGTGAAATTGTGCACGTGCGGACCGTGCAGGATGGCGCTGCCGAGCTTCGCCGGCTCGATCGGGTTCTGGCCCCCGCGCGGCACCAGCGAGCCGCCCATGAAGACGAGCGGCGAGAGACGGTAGAACAGGCCGAGCTCGCCGATGGTGTCGGCCACGTAGACATCGGTCTCGCGGTCCGGCTGCTCGCCGACCGAGCGCAGGGCGCAGCGCAGCTCCGCCTGCCAGGCGATGTCGGCCGTCTCCTGGCCGCGCTCCGGGTGGCGCGGCACGATGATCGTCAGGAGGTGGGGAAACCGCTCGGCGAGGGCGCGATGCACCTCGGCGATGACTTCCTCCTCGCCGGGATGGGTGCTCGCCGCCATCCACAGCGGCCGCCCCGCCACGAGGCCGGAAAGCGCCGCCAGCGCGCGCGGATCCGAGGGCGGCGGCGTCGCGTCGAATTTGAGGTTGCCGGCGACCGACACCCGCCGCGCGCCGAGCCGGGCGAGACGATCGGCGTCGTCGGCGCTCTGGGCGATGCACAAGGCGAAACGGGCGAAGATCGCCCGCGCCACCTGCGGCAGCTTGGCCCAGCGCGTATACGAGCGTTCCGACAGCCGCCCGTTGACGAGCACGAGGGGAATGCGGCGGTCCTCGAGCTCGGTGATCATGTTCGGCCAGATCTCTGATTCGGCGAACGGACGAGATCGGGCTGCCAGTAATCGAGGAAACGGCGGACGTAGCGGGGCACGTCGAGGGGCACGAACTGGTGGATGGCGCCGGGCGGCAGACGGCGGGCGATGACGTCGGCGGACGTGCGCGTGCCGGACGTGATGAGAACCTCGAGGCCTCGGTGCACGAGCTGCTCGACGACGGGCATCAGCGACAGCGTCTCGCCGACGCTGGCGCCGTGCAGCCAGGCAAGGTGGCCTTCCGGACGGTCGAGGCTCGGCCAGCCGCGGCGCTCGCGCAAACGCACCGGATCTTCCTTGCCCTTGCGCTCGCGCCAGAGCAGCAGGCCGGCGGCGGCGGGCTCCAACGCGGCAAGACCGATGCGGTAGAGGTGAAGCAGAGGCGGCGTCGCAGGGCTCATGCCGCCGAGCCCTGCTCGGCGGGGCGTCGGCGGATATGCGCGCCGGGATCCTCCGTCCCCAGCACCGCATAGGCGCGCTCATGCGCCTGGTCGAGACCGTCCTCGACGGCGCGGCGCGCTTCCGCCAGCGCCGCGTCGTCGGCCTCGCGGGCGACGAAGATCGGCTCGCCCAGCACCACCATGCCGCGGCCGAACGGAAGCCCGAGGCTGGCACGATCCCAGCTGTTGAAGGCGATGCGCCGGCTCGTCACCACGGCGACGGGCACGATAGGCCGGCCCGACAGGCGCGCCAGGGTGACGATGCCGCTGCCGCAGATGCGCGCGATCTTCGGCACGTCCGCGGTCATCACCACCATCTCGCCGTCGGCGAGCGCGCGCAGCATGGCGCGGAGCGCGGTGGCGCCGCCCTTGTGGCGCGGATCGCGGCCGCGCGCGCCGGAGCCGCGGATGGCGCGGATGCCGAGATGCCCGAGCGCGATGGCGTTGAACTCCCCGTCCGCCGAGCGCGACACGAGGCTCGCGGCGCGATCCCCCGGCCGCTTGGCGAAATGGACCATGAAATGCTGGCCGTGCCACATGGCGGCGATGACCGGCATGAGCGGCCCGATGCGGTCATAGGCGTCGGGCGGCTCCATGACGAAGCGGTTGCTGCGCTGAACAAGGCCGAGATAGCGGGCGAACAGGAGTCCGAGACTCTCCTGCACCGGCCGGCTGCGGGTGATGCGCTTCAAGAACCCCATCGACCGAATCGTCAGGCGGCGGCCGGATCCAGGATGCGATGAAGATGGACGATGAAGTAGCGCATCTGGGCATTATCCACCGTCGCCTGGGCCTTCGCCCTCCAGGCCGCCTGCGCGGCGGCGTAGTTGGGATAGATGCCGACGATGTCGAGCCTCGACAGGTCCTTGAAGGTGATCCCCTCGAGATCCTCGAGTTCTCCTCCGAAGACGAGATGGAGAAGCTGCTTGGGGCCTTTCTCCGTCATGCTGATGCCCTCCCTCCGGCGGTCGAAGGTCCCGACCCGCCGGGGGCCGTCATGGCCTCGATCAGAACCGGATGCAACCGGCGCGGCGCCGCCAGGAGCTCGCCGTGGACCGGCTCGGCCCCGTTATAGGCGAGCGGGGCGCCGTCGAGGCCGGTCAGGAGCGCTCCCGCCTCGCGCAGGATGAGG
>DASQLE010000491.1:0-6570 GCA_035630175.1 Beijerinckiaceae bacterium | reverse complement strand
AGCGCCGGGCGGCGTCGTTGATCGGGTCGAAGGCGACCGGCCCCGCCGCCGCATTCGTCGTTGAGGCTGCGGCACGAGGCCGGAGGCTTAGGCCGCCCGAGAGCCGGACCCGAAGGCCCGCGCCTCTGCAAGAGGGCCCTTGGGGGATCGGAGGGGGACAGTGAGCGTCGAAGGCGGTAATGGCATGCGATAGGTGCCGCTGCCGCGACGTTTTAGCCCAATCTATCACTCCCTTCTTGATGTTCGAAGCCGGGTCAGGCATATGAGAATGAACGTTCATTCTCATTGATCGCTCATGCTCCAGGACGTCCAGGACACCGCCGTCATCGACCGCCGCAGCCGCATCCTCGATGCGGCCGAGCGCTGTTTCGTACGCGCCGGCTTCCACCGCACCACGATGCAGGACGTGGCCGCCGAAGCCGGCATGAGCCCTGGCAATCTCTACCGCTATTTCCCGTCCAAGGACGCCATCGTCGTCGGCTTGACCGAGCGGGACCGCTCCAACGTCGCCAAGGATTTCACCGCCTTCGACAGCGGCGACGACTTCATGACCGCCTTTATGAAGCTCGGGCGCAAGCATTTCCAGGAAGAGCCGCGCGCCAAGGCGATCATGTGCCTCGAGATCTGGGCCGAGAGCGCCCGCAATCCGTCCTTCGCCACCGTTTGCGCGGAGTTCGAGCAGTTCGTGATCGCACGGTTGACCGAGGTGCTCGGGCAGGCGCGCGAGCGCGGCGAGATCGGCGCCGAGGTCGACCCCGAAGCCGTGGCCCGCATCATCTCGACCTTGGCCGACGGCCTCTTCGTGCGCCGCGCCATCGCGCCCGGTTTCGATGCCGCCCGCGAGGTGCCGAACGTCATCAGCCTGATCGGCGCCCTTCTCAGCGGCGCCGTTCCCCTCAACCGGCCGTCTGCCGCCGGGTGGAATGCGTCATGACCGCCAGCCGCATCGCCGCGATCCTGATCGTGCTCGCGGTCGCCGTATGGATCGGCTCCGGCCGGTTCGGCGGCGCCCAGAGCGAAGCGCCGGCTCCGCGCGAGACGGCGCCGCAGGCGGAGGCGCCGGCCTTCCGGGTCGCGGTCGCGCCGGTCGAGGTCGTGCCGCATGCACGCCGTGTCATCCTGTCGGGCCGCACCGAGGCCGATCGCCGCGCCATGGCCATGGCGCGGGCGGCCGGCGTCATCCAGGACTTGAAGGTGCGCCGCGGCGCCGTCGTGAAGAAGGGCGACGTCATCGCCATCCTGTCCGATGAAGCCCGCGAGGCGCAGGTGCTGCAGGCGCGGGCGCGGCTCGTGCAGCGGCGCCAGGAGCTCGGCGCGCGCATCAAGCTGATCGAGCAGGGCAATCTTCCAGCGCTGCAGAAGCCGCAGCTCGAAGCCGAGCTGAAGGCCGCGGAGGCTCTCCTCGCCGCGGCCGAGGCCGAGCGCGAGAAGGGCGCCGTGCTTGCCCCGATCGCGGGCGTCGTCAACGACGTCCCCGTCGAGGTCGGCCAGGCGCTGCAGGCCAACGCCAACGTCGCCGAGGTCATCGCCGCCGATCCGATGCTGGCGGTCGTCGAGATCGCCGAGCGCCAGATCGCCAGCCTCAAGGTCGGCGACACGGCCAACGTGCGCCTCGTGACCGGCGCCAATCTCGACGGCACCGTGCGCTTCATCTCGCAGAAAGCGAGTGCGCAGACCCGCACCTACCGCGTCGAGATCGCTCTGACCAACCCCGCCGGAACCGTTCCTGACGGCGTCACCTGCGAGGTCGTGCTGTCGCTGGCGCCCGTCCCGGCGGCGCGGGTGCCGCGCTCGGCGCTGACTTTCTCGTCGGACGGCAAGCTCGGCGTTCGTGTCGTCAAGGATGACGCGACCGTCGCCTTCGTGCCCGTCGGCCTCGTCGAGGACGGCACCGAGACGCTGTGGGTGTCGGGCGTCGAGCCGGCTGCCCGGCTCATCGTGCAGGGCCAGGATTTCGTGCGCGAAGGCGTGAAGGTCGAAGCCGTGCCGGCGGCGCGCGCCGCGAGCTGACGGGCGAGGTGAGAAGAACGTCATGATCAGCACGCTCGTCGACCTCGCCATCACCCGCGCCCGCTTGACGCTCGTCCTCTTGCTCTTCCTGTTCGTCGCCGGCCTGTCCGCCTACTTGTCGATCCCGAAGGAGGCGGAGCCCGACGTCAAGATCCCGAATATCTACGTCAACCTGACGCAACGCGGCATCAGCCCCGAGGACGCCGAGCGGCTCCTGCTGCGGCCGGTCGAAACCCAGGTCAAATCGATCACGAGCGTCAAGGAGATGCGCAGCGCCGCCTTCGAGGGCGGCGGCTACGTCATGCTGGAGTTCGAAGCCGGCTTCGATTCGACCAAGGCGCTCGCCGACGTGCGCGCCAAGGTCGACGACGCCAAGAGTGACCTGCCGCGCGAGGTCGACGAGCCGAAGGTGCAGGAGATCAACCTGTCGCTCTTTCCCGTGCTGGTGGTGGCGCTCGGCGGCGACCTGCCGGAGCGCAGCCTCGTGCGCCTGGCACGCGGCGTGAAGACGGCCATCGAGCAGACGCCCGGCGTGCTGTCGGCGGAATTGCGCGGGGCGCGCGACGAATCCGTCGAGATCATCGTCGAGCCGATGCTCCTGAAGAGCTACGGTGTCTCCCTTGACGACCTCATCCGGTCGGTCGGCGCCGGCAACAGCCTGGTCGCGGCCGGCGCCATGGAGGGCGGGACGGGCCGCTTCGCCGTCAAGGTGCCGGCCCTCATCGAGCGGCCCGAGGACGTCCTCAAGCTGCCCGTCGTCGCCTCCAGCGGCGCGTCCGTGACGCTCGGCGACGTGGCCGAGGTGCGGCCGACCTTCAAGGACGCGGTGTCGATCACCCGCATCACCGGCAAGCCGGCGATCTCCATCGAGGTCGTCAAGCGCTCGGGCGCCAACATCATCGAGACCGTCGACGCCGTGCAGGCGACCGTGGACCGGCTGCGCCCGACCCTGCCGCCGACCCTGCAGGTCACCTTCCAGCAGGACCGCTCGACCAACATCCGCACCATGCTCAACGACCTGCAGAACTCGGTCATCACCGGGCTGCTGCTGGTCGCCATGATCATGCTCTACACGCTCGGCTGGCGCGCCTCGCTGTTCATCGGCCTCGCCGTGCCGGGCTCGTTCCTGGCCGGCATCCTCGCGCTCTCCATGGCGGGGCTGACGGTCAACATCGTCGTCCTGTTCACGCTCATCCTCGCCATCGGCGAGCTTGTCGACAACGCCATCATCGTCACCGAATACGCCGAGCGCCGCATGTCGGAAGGCATGCGCCCGCGCGAAGCCTACGCCTTGGCGGCGAAGCGCATGGCCGGCCCGTGCTTCGCCGCGACGGCGACGCGTCTCGTCACCTTCTCGCCGCTGCTCTTCTGGCCCGGCATCGTCGGCGAGTTCATGAAATACCTGCCGATCACCTTCATGGCGACGCTGATCGCCTCGCTGGTCTTCGCACTCGTCTTCACGCCGACGCTCGGCGCCTTGATCGCCAAGCCGAACCCGGCGGCGGACGACGTCGGCGAGCGCGTCGGCGAGCGGTCCCTCTATATGCGGGTCGTCAAGGCCGCCATCGCTTCGCCGAGCCTCACCTTGCTGGTGACGGTCGCGACGCTCGTCGGCGTCGTCGCGGCCTATGCCCGGTTCGGCAACGGTGTCGAGTTCTTCCCCAAGGTGGAGCCGGAATACGGCCTCGTGCATGTCAGGGCGCGCGGCAACCTGTCCCTCGACGAGAAGGACAAGCTCGTCGCCGAGGTCGAGAGAACGCTGTTCGGCATGCCCGAGATCGACAAGGTCTATGCCCGCATCGGCGAGCGCCAGCGCGGCTCCGACGAGGTGCCGGAGGACACGGTCGGCTCCGTGCAATACGAGTTCGTCGACTGGCAGCAGCGGCGGCCGGCCGGCGCCATCATGGACGAGATCCGCCAGCGCACCGCGCATATCCCGGGCGTCGTCATCGAGGTGGCGGCGCCGCGCGCCGGGCCGCCGACCGGCAAGCCGGTGACTCTGCGCCTCGCCGCCGTCGAGCCCGAGCTGCTGGAACCGACGGCCAAGCGGGTAGCCGACGTGCTCCGCTCGGTTCCTGAGCTGCGCGATATCGACGACGGCCTGCCGCTGCCCGGCATCGACTGGCGGCTCGAGGTCGACAAGGCCGAGGCGGCCAAATACGGCGCCAGCGCGCTCACCGTCGGCAACGCCGTGCAGCTCGTCACGAACGGGTTGAAGGTCACGGAATACCGGCCCAACGAGACCGACAAGGAAGTCGACATCCTGCTGCGCTATCCACCCGAGCGGCGCAGCCTCGACGAACTCGGCTCGCTGCGCATCAACACGCCATCCGGAGCGGTGCCGATCGGCAATTTCGTCGACCGCATTCCCGAGCGGCGCGTGTCGATCATCAACCGGGCCCAGGGCGCGCGCATTATGACGGTCACCGCCAATGTGGCCGAGGGCGTACAGACCGCCGCCATCTTGAAGACCGTGGAGCAGAAGCTGGCCGAGGCGAAGCTGCCGGCGGGCGTGACGATCACGTTCAAGGGCGAGGACGAGGAAAGCAAGAAGGCCGAAGCCTTCCTGACCAAGGCCTTCGCGACGGCGATCTTCCTGATCTTCGCGACGCTGCTCGCCCAGTTCAACCGCTTCTCGAGCGTGTTCATGATCATGAGCGCCGTCGTCTTCTCGACGGTCGGGGTATTTATCGGGCTGCTCGTGACCGGGCAGCCGCTCGGCATCGTCATGACCGGTCTCGGCATTATCTCGATCGCCGGCATCATCGTGAACAACAACATCGTGCTGATCGACACCTACGACCAGCTCAGGCGCGAGGGCATGCCGGCTCGCGCCGCCGTTCTGGAAACCTGCAGCCAGCGGGCGCGGCCGGTGTTCCTCACGGCTATCACCAGCGTGCTCGGCGTCATGCCGATCGCCTTCGGGGTCAGCATCGATTTTATCGTGCGCGAGGTAACGGTCGGCGCTCCCTCGACGCAATGGTGGGTGCAGCTTTCGACCGCGACCGTGTTCGGGCTCGGCTTCGCCACCGTACTGACGCTCGTCGTCACGCCGGCGATGCTGATGGCCGCGGCCAACCTCGCCGCCTCGCGCCAGCGTGTCGCCGCTTGGTGGCGCCGCCCGTCCCGCTCCAGAGCAGAAGCGCCCATGGGAGCCCTGCCGCACGCCACGCCGGCCGAGTAGCGGGGCCGCTCGCAGCGTCGAACCAAAGCGCCGGCGCCTCGTTGTCGAGGAGTGAAAGCGATGCGAGGAGCCTGGCGATGGTCGATTCGAGATTGATCCTGAATGCGCTGGTCGGGGCCGCAGCCAAGCGCATGACGGGCGGCTCCCCGACGACATCCGGGCAGGCTCACAGCCCGCTGCTCGGCGTCATCGACGACGTGCTCGGCGCTGTCGGGCGCGGCGGGGTCGCCGAGCCCTACGCCCAGAAGGCGCGCGACTTCGTCAACCGCAATCCGCGCCTCGCGGAAGCGGCGCTCAGCGCGGTCGCGGGCGTGCTCATGGGCTCGCGCAAGAGCGGCGGCATCGCTGCCCGCGCGGCCGGTCTCGGCGGGCTCGCGCTCATCGGCGTCCTCACCTACAAGGCCTATCAGAACTACCAGGAGGGCAGGCCGCTTCTCGGCACGGGCTCACACTCGACGGCGGACAAGGGCCAGCCCGGCATGGCGCCGGTCGCCGATCTCGATCTCGCCGCGGCGAGCGACGACGACGCGCTCCTGTTCGCCCGTGCCATGGTGGCGGCCGCCAGCGCCGACGGACCCCTTGACAACCGGGAGCGGGCCCGCATCGTCCAGGCGCTGTCGCAGGCGGGCATCGATCCGCAATCGACGCGCTGGCTCGAGGACGAGCTCGCCTCGCCGGCGAGCGTCGAGGACATCGCGGACCGGGTGCAAACCCCCGAGAAGGCCGCGCAGGTTTACGCCGCCGCCCGCCTCGCCATCGATCCCGACACCCTGCAAGAGCGCGAGTTCCTGCGCCAGCTCGCCGAATCCCTCGACGTTGATCCGGCGCTGGCGCGGCAGATCGACGACGCGGCAGCGCAGGTGAGGGCCTAGTCCGCCTCTCCCTCTAGGGGAGAGGTGGGCTACGCCGCCTTGCGGGTCTCCAGGAACTCGCCCATGCGATCGAGGGCGCGCCGGATGTTGTCCGCCGAATTAGCGTAGGACAGGCGGATGTAGCCCTCGCCGTGGACGCCGAAATCGGGCCCGCCGATGACGGCGACGCCGGCATCCTCGAGCAGCGACGCGGCGAGCGCCTTCGCCTTCCAGCCGGTCTCCCGGACGTTGGGGAAGGCGTAGAACGCGCCTTTCGGCGTGATGCAGGATACGCCCGGCAGCTCGTTGAGGCCGGCCACCACGACCGCGCGGCGGCGGTCGAACTCGGCCACCATCTCGCTCACGCAATCCTGCGAGCCCTGGAGCGCGGCGATTCCGGCCCATTGCGTCGCCGCGTTGACGCAGGAGTAGGAATTGACGGCGAGCTTGCGGGCGGCGTCGTAGAGCGGCTTCGGCCACACCGCCCAGCCGAGCCGCCAACCCGTCATGGCGTAGGTCTTGGAG
>DASQLE010000490.1:0-2182 GCA_035630175.1 Beijerinckiaceae bacterium | reverse complement strand
GGTCAACGCGGCGGGCGGGGTGCTCGGCCGCAAGATCGACCTCGTCATGGAAGATTCGGTCAATCCGCAGACCGCCTCGGCCAAGGCCGAGCGCCTGATCGAGCGCGACAAGGTCGCCATGATCATCGGCGAGATATCGTCCGCCTCGGGCCTCGCCATCGGGCTGGTCGCCAACCGGCTGAAGACCGTGTTCATCAACACCGGCTGCAACTCGGACGCGCTGCGCGGCGCCAGCTGCAACCCGTATATGTTCCACATCGAAGCGGCCAACTCGATGTATGTGGAGGGCGTCGGCAACTACTTCCTCCGCGAGAACCTCGTAAAGGGCAAGAAGTGGTACACACTGACGGCGGACTACGCCTTCGGCCACGATCTCGCACGGGTGGCCAAGGCGTTTCTGCAGAAGCACGGCGGGCAGCTCGCGGGCGACGAGCTGGTGCCGACCGACGCGACCGATTTCAGCCCCTATCTCCTGAAGATCCGCCAGGCGCGGCCCGATGTCGTCGCCTCGAACCTCGCCGGCAACCAGATCACCAACTTCCTCAAGCAATATTCCGAATACGGCCTGCCGTTCCCGGTTGTCGGGTTCGGCTTCGACACGGCGGTGGCGTGGGGCGCCGGCAAGGGCAACTTTTCCGGTATCTGGCCGCTCGTCTGGCATCACCTCGTCGAGACTCCGTCGTCGAAGAAATACGTCGAGGCGTTCCAAAAGAAATACAACAAGCTGCCGGAGAACCAGAGCTGGGGCGACTACAACTCGCTCAAGATCGTCGCGCAATCGATGAACGAGACCAAGTCGACCGATCCGCAGAAGCTCGCGGAGCACCTGCGCAAGGGCGCCAAGTTCGACGTCGGCAAGGCGCGCGAGGCCTACTTCCGCGCCTATGACAACCAGATCATCATGGAGATGTATGCGGTGCGGGCCAAGGACGCCGGCAAGATGAAGGACCAGTGGGACATCTACGATCCGCTCGGCTCCGTGCCCGGCCCGAGCGAGGACATGGAAGTGCTCGCCCCGCCGAAGGACGGCGCCTGCAAAATTTCATAGCTCCCTCTCCCGTAGGGAGAGGGTTGGGGTGAGGGGGTGGCCCTTGTTGAGCAAGACGCGACCTGGACGCTGCGCCAGCAGATCCGCTTGCGTTCGCGGATCCGCAGTCGGCTTTCCATCGTCTCTGTCGCGTTCAATCCTGTGCTGTTCGGCCCTCACCCCTGCCCCTCTCCCGTCCGGGAGAGGGGCCCGACCCTGAAGCCCGCGTGCAGCTCATCTTCCTCCTCGAGCAGGTGCTGAACGGGCTGCTGGTCGGCGCCTATTACCTTCTCATCGCGCTCGGCCTGTCGCTGATCTTCTCGCTCGGCGGCATCGTCAACCTGGCCCATGGCGGCTTCTACGCGATCGGCGCCTATCTCGCCGTGGTGCTGGCGCCGCATATCGGCTTTTCCGGCGCCTTCCTGGCCGCGCCCGTGCTGGTCGGTCTGCTCGGCATCGTCTTCGAGCGCCTGTTCTTCCGCCGCTTCTACCGCTCCGATCCGATCCTCAGCCTGCTGCTCACCTTCGGGCTCGCCATGGTCATCGAGCAATCCTTGCGCATGATCTTCGGGGCGACCCCGCTGCCGTTCTCGATCCCGCCGGGGCTGAGGGGCCAGGTTCTGCTCGGCGATTTCATCTATCCGCGCTATCGGCTCGGCATCTTCGTCGTCGCCCTCGCGGCCGTCGCCGCCACCTGGTTCATCGTCTACCGCACCGCCTTCGGGCGGGTCGTGCGCGCCGGCGTGCAGAACCCGGACATGGTCGGCGCGCTCGGCATCTCGCTGCAGCCGTATATGACGGCGGTCGCGGCCCTCGGCCTCGGCCTTGCCGGCCTTGCCGGGGTGCTGCTGGCGCCGATCTCCGGCGTGCATCCGGCCATGGGCGCCGAGATCCTCACCGCCGCCTTCGTCGTGGTGGTGATCGGCGGCCTCGGCTCGTTCTGGGGCGTGATCGCCGCCGCCGCCCTCGTCGGGGTCGTGCGCGGCGTGACGATCTACTTCAACCCTTCCTGGGGCGAGGCGTCCATGTATTGCCTCATGGCCCTCGTCCTCCTGACCCGGCCGCGCGGCCTCCTCGGCGAGCGCATCCAGAAATTCGAATGACGATGCGGCGGGATTGGGCGCCTCTCGTCATCGCCGCGCTGGCGCTCGCCGT
>DASQLE010000489.1:0-2564 GCA_035630175.1 Beijerinckiaceae bacterium | reverse complement strand
CGCGCCATCAACCCCTACGCCAAGGTGCATCGCACGCAGAAATGCGCGGTGCCGCTGAACGAGGTGCTCGGCCGGGGCGCCTTCGATCTCGACCGCATCATCGCGCTCGAGCCCGACTTCCTCGAGGAGGGGCACCACCATCATCACGACGAGGACGTGCAATCGATCGCCGTGCGCCACGCCGGCGACATCGACCCCGACCGCTTCATGCCGTGGATCAACGCCCTGACCCAACGCGAGGGCCCGAACATCCTGCGCTGCAAGGGCATCGTCTCCTTTCCGAACGAGCCGAAACGCTTCGTCTTCCAAGGCGTGCACATGATCCTCGACGGCGATCTGCAGGGCGACTGGAAGCCGGACGAGGCGCGCGAGAGCCGCGTCGTCTTCATTGGCCGCGACCTCAACGAGATGGCCATCCGCGAGGGATTTCTGGCCTGCGCCGCTTGAGGAAGCCTCATCCTCGGGCGGAGCTACGCAAAACAAGCTTCATCCGCGGGTGGGCGGAGCGTAGCGAAGACCGGAGGACCTCGGTAAAGAGGAGGCGCATCCCTCGCCAGCTCGTCCCGAGATGATCGGGGTCAAGCCCGATCATGACGATCCCGCATGAACACCGCCCCGTCCCTCACGCAGAACATCACGCCCTACGACGCCGGCGCGCATGTCGCAGCGGCGGCCTGGCTCGGGGAGACGGCCGCGCTGGCGCTCGCCGATGGCGACGTGCTCCTCGTCACGGACGGCGCCAGCCGGCGCGTGACGGCGCACGCCGGCGGCACGGTGCTGCTGGCGGCGAGCGACGGGACGCGCATCGTCACCGGCGGCGATGATGGCCGTGTCGCCGCGACAGGAGCGGACGGCGCGACGAAAACCCTCGCCGAGGCAAAAGGCTGGATCGACGCGCTCGCCCTGCACGCGAGCGGCGGCCTCGCCTTTGCGGTCGGCAAGCGCGTCACGGCGCGCGACGAAAAGGGCCGCGAAAAGACCTTCGCGGCGCCCTCGACCGTGCGCGGGCTCGCCTTCGCGCCGAAGGGCTACCGGCTCGCCTTGGCGCATTACAACGGCGCCACGCTCTGGTTTCCGAACGTGCAAGGGACGCCCGAGATCCTCGATTGGAAGGGCTCGCATCTCGACGTTGCCTGGTCGCCGGACGGGCGCTTCGTCGTTACCTCGATGCAGGAGAACGCCCTGCACGGCTGGCGCCTGCAGCCCGACAAGGGCCACATGCGCATGTCGGGCTACCCGGCGAAGACGCGCTCGCTGTCGTGGTCGCCTGACGGCCATTGGCTGGCGACGTCGGGAGCAGAAGCGGCGATCCTGTGGCCGTTCAGTTCCAAGGAAGGGCCGATGGGCAAGGCGCCGCGCGAATGCGGCGTGCGCTCGGCGAAGGTGAGCCGCATCGCCTTTCATCCCAAAAGTCTCGTGCTGGCGATCGGCTACGAGGACGGCTGCATCCTGCTCGTCCGCCTGAGCGACGGCTCCGAGCTTCTCGCGCGCGCTCCGACCGATGGCAGCGGCCTCACGGCCCTCGCCTGGGACAAGGCCGGGCAGCGCCTCGCCTTCGGGGCCGAGGACGGGCAGGCGGGCATTCTCGCGCTGCCGGGGTAATCGCCCCTGATCCCTCCCCTTAGGGGAGGGCCGAGGGCGACGCACCGTGGGGTCGCGCCGCGTCAGAATATGGCGCTGTGCGCCATACCCCGGCCGGCTCGCATGCTGCCGCATGCGGGTTTGTTCTCCCTGAAGGGGGAGGGATAGCGATGTGGGAACCGGAGCCGCGACGCGGTTTTGTCTTGATGAGGAGGGCGCGTCATGCCGCGCATCGCGCGTACCATGGCTGCGGCGCTGGGGCTGTTCGGGGGCGTTGCCGCCTCCCAGGGTCCGGAATTCGCGCAGCAATATCGGCAGCGTCTCGGCGGCGCCATCGACGAACTGCGCCGGGTCGTGCAGCGCTTCGATGCGGATGCCGGCGCCAACGGCCACAATCGGGAGGGTGCCATCGACCGGCTCAAGACCAACCCGGACGATCTCGTCAGCCGGCAGGGCGCCGCCATGCGCGGCAATGTCGAGCGCTTGGAGCGGCTCGAGCGGCAGCGCCAATCCTTTGTCGAAGCAGGTCCGTTCGAGCGCCTTTGGGCCACCGCTCGCGACGGTGACCTCGATCTGCTCGAAGCGACGTACCACGATTTCGAGCCGGCGGTGCCGGCGACGCAGGAAGGCGTCGTCGCCGCCGGCCTCGGCTTCGCGGGGGGATGGGCGCTGACGCTGCTGATCGGCAGCATGGGCCGGCGCCTGTTCGGCCTCGGACGCCGACGCATGCAGCCGCACCGGCTGCAATCCTCGGCGACGCTGGCACGGCCACCGTCGGTTTAAGAGCACACGATCATCTCATCCTCGTCATCACCGGGCTTGTCCCGGTGATCCCGTTCGGATGAGCTCTCCCGATCGGGATGGCCGGGACAAGCCCGGCCATGACAAGCACAAGGTCAGCGCACCAGCACGTTGCGGAACTGCCAAGGGTCGGAACTGTCGATGTCTTCCGGGAAGAAGCCGGGGCGACCCGCGAGCGGCGT
>DASQLE010000488.1:0-5689 GCA_035630175.1 Beijerinckiaceae bacterium | reverse complement strand
TCCGAAGCGCTGCGGCTTCACCAAGGGCCTGCAGATCGTCTCGGCGCAGGAAGCCGTCGGCAAGCTGCGGGCGGCGATCGCCGTGCGCGACGAGCTCGACCCCGACGTCGTCATCCTGGCGCGCACCGATTCGCGCGCCGCGGTCGGCGGCGGTGTCGACGAGGTGCTGCGCCGCTGCGAGGCCTATCTTGCGGCCGGCGTCGACATGCTGATGATCACCGCGCTGCAATCGCGCGAGGAAATCCGCACCGTGCGCGAGGCTTTTCCGGAAGCGCTCATCAAGCTCAACATCAGCATCGACCCGCCGCTGACGGAAAGCGAGTTCCGCGACTTCCGCATCTCGATCTACGATATCTCCATCTCGAAGATCGCGCAGATGATGATGTTCGATTTCCTGACCCGGCTGCGCCGCGACGGCATCGCCGCCTTCAACGACTTCACGCAATCGCACAAGGGCCACCCGATCGGCATGTTCGGCTTCCTCGAGCTGACCGGCTTTCCCAAGCTGCTTGAGATCGAGCGCGCCTTTCTTGATGCCGGCGCGCTCGCCAAATACGACGAGTCGATCGGCCTCTACGACCCGCGCGCCGACAAGGCGCCGTCCGCCCCTGCCAAGGCGCCCGCCCGGTGAAGGCGCGTTTCCTCCGGCGCGCGGGCATCCGGAGCATGCCGTTGCAAACCGGGCGGCGGGGAATCGCGTGACCGCTTTTCGCCCGGCCGAGCTTTGGTTCGGCGCCTGCCTCGTTCTCCTCGCCATCGGCGTGGCCGTCGAAGGCTCGCGCGTGACGGCAGGCTTCGGCTACGACACGGTCGGACCGCGGGCGTTTCCGTATCTGATCGCCGCCGGTCTCCTGGCCAGCGGCACCGCGATCGTCGCGCATGCGTTTTCGCGCGGCGCGCTCACGGACAAAACCGGCGGGCGCCCTCTGCCGGTCGTCGCCATCTCGGCCGTCCTCGTCGCGCAGGTGTTCCTGATGGTGCCGCTCGGTTGGATCCCGGTGAGCACCGTCGCGTTCGCGGTGGTCGCCTTCGCTTTCGGCAGCCGCGCGCTGTTGCGCAACCTGTTGTTCGGCGCCGTTTTGGCCGGTGTCACCTTCGTGCTGTTCAACTACGGCCTCGGGTTCCGGCTTCCGGTCGGCAGCGTCGTCGAGGCCCTGCTGTAGCGTCGGCGCGGCTCGGGTCTGGGAGAGTGGGATGGAGACCCTGAGCGCCCTCGCGAACGGCTTCGCGGTCGCGGCGACGCCCTACAATCTCCTGTGGGCCGTGGTCGGCGTCACCATCGGCACGGCGATCGGGGCGCTGCCCGGCCTCGGCCCGTCGACCACCGTGGCGCTGCTGATGCCGCTCACCTACAACGTGCATCCGACGGCCGCCTTCATCATGTTCGCGGGCATCTATTACGGCTCGCAATACGGCGGATCGACCGCGTCCATCCTCCTCAACACGCCGGGTGAGCCGGGCGCCATGATGACGGCCGTGGAAGGCAACGCCATGGCGCGCCGGGGCCGCGGCGCGCAGGCCCTGGCGACGGCGGCGATCGGCTCCTTCGTTGCCGGCACCCTTGGCACGATCGCCCTGACCTTCGTGGCGCCGCTCATGGTGCGGCTCGCCCTCATGCTCGGGGCGCCGGAATACTTCGCCCTCATGGTGCTGGCGCTCGCCGCGGCGACCGGCATCATCAGCGGCTCCGCCGCCAAGGGCCTCGCCAGCCTTTGCCTCGGGCTGCTCCTCGGCGCTGTCGGCCTCGATCCGCAGAACGGGCAGGAGCGCTTCACCTTCGGCATCCTCGAACTGCTTGACGGCATCGACGTGACGGTCGTCGCGGTCGGCCTGTTCGCGGTCGGCGAGACCCTCTACGTTGCCTATAGCGGTGCCCACCTGCAGGACCAGGTGCTGGCGGTGCGCGGTTCGCTGTGGATGAGCCGCGAGGACTGGAGCCGGTCGTGGCGGCCGTGGCTGCGCGGCACGGCGCTCGGCTTCCCGATCGGCGCCCTGCCGGCCGGCGGCGCCGAGGTGCCGACCATGCTGTCCTACGCGGCCGAGAAGCGCCTGTGCCGCCATCCGGACGAGTTCGGCCGCGGCGCCATCGAGGGCGTCGCCGGCCCCGAGGCCGCCAACAACGCTTCCGCCGCCGGCGCGCTCGCCCCGTTGCTGGCGCTCGGCCTGCCCACCTCGGCGACGGCCGCGGTGCTGCTCGCGGCCTTCCAGCAATACGGGCTGCGGCCGGGGCCGCTCCTCTTCACCTCCAATCCCGATCTCGTCTGGGGAATGATCGCCAGCCTCTATATCGGCAACATCCTCCTTCTCGTTCTCAACCTGCCGCTCGTCGGCGTCTGGGTGAAGCTGCTCTCGGTTCCGAAGCCCCAGCTTTATGCGGGCATCCTGTGCTTCGCCACGCTCGGCGCCTACACGCTCAACAACAACGTCGTCGATATCGGCCTCTTGTGGCTGATCGGCCTTCTCGGCTTCGGCATGCGCGTGATGCAGGTGCCGATCGTCCCGTGCGTCCTCGGCTTTGTGCTCGGCCCGGCGATCGAGTTGATGCTGCGGCGCTCGCTCGCCATCAGCCAGGGCGATCCGTCAGTCTTCTTCACGCGGCCGATCTCGTGCGCGCTCCTCATCCTCGCCCTGGTGCTCCTGTGCGGGCCGCTCCTCCTGCGGCTTCGGTCGCGGGCGCCCGCAGACGCCGTCGAGCGGAGCGGCTGAGGGCGCAACGTTTTGGGAAATGCTGGCGTTGCCGGCGCTTGAAAACCCTACGCGACCCGTTAGCCTCAACGGGCCAGTCCGATCCGCTTAGGCATCAGGGCGCACGGAGCCGCATTCGGCCTTCGCCTAAAAACACCACAGGGAGGTTTCCAAATGAACAGCCGGCTAGCACAATCCGCGTTCGTCGCGCTTGCGGTGGTCTTCATGACGGCGCCATCGGCATTCGCGCAGATGGACAGGCTGGAGATGGTCGCGCCGGGCGGCCCCGGCAGCGGCCAGGATCAAGTGGCCCGCGCGGTCGCGCAGGCGCTGCAGAAGGAGAATATCGTCCGCAATCCGCGCGTCGTAAACATCGCCGGCGGCGGCGGCATGGTCGCCTTCGCGCAGTTCATCTCCTCCAAAGGAGGCGACGCTCATGCCGTGCTGACTCAGGGCGCAGGGCACATCCTCTTCCCCATCTCCAACAAGACAAAGGTGTCGATCGACGACGTCACCCCGGTGGCGCTGCTCGCGGGCGAGTGGGAGGTGGTCGTCACCAAGAAGGATTCCGGCATCAATTCGATCAAGGAGCTGATCGCCAAGTTCAAGGCGGCTCCGGGCTCCGTCACCTGGGCGGGCGGCTCTCCGGCGGCGACCGATCACGTTTTCCTTGCCAACCTGATCCGCGGCGCCGGGCTCGATCCGAAGCTGATGAATTTCGTGCCGCACGAGAACACGGGCGACATCGTCATCGCCGTGCTCGGCGGCCAGGTCAGCGTCGGCGCCGGCGGCTATCAGGATTTCGCGCAACAAGTTGAATCGGGCGCCCTCAAGGTGCTCGCGGTCGGGGCGCCGGAACGACAGAAAGGCGTCGACGCGCCAACCCTGCGGGAAGAAGGCATCGATCTCGTTTTTGCCAACTGGCGCGGTCTCTCGGCTCACAAAAGCCTGAACGAGGAGCAGCTAAAAGCTCTCGACGAGGTCTTCGCCAAGCTCGTCAAGAGCGCCACCTGGAAGCAGATCATGACCGAGCGCGGCTGGCTCGACATGTATTTGCCGCGCGCTGAATACGCCGCCTACATCAAAAACAATCAGGAGAGCGCGACGGCCGCCCTCAAGGCGATCGGCATGATCAAGTAAGCAATCAACCCGGCTTCATCGCCGCCTGACGATGAAGCCGGGTTCGCGTGCAAGGCCGGCGGCTCAGGCCATCTTGGCCAGCGTCTCGCGCCCTTCGACCATGTCTTGGAGGGTGCCGAAAGCGGCCATGTAATGGCCGTCGAAGCCGCGTGCGTCGAGCTTCTTGAAGAGACCCGGGAAGTCGAAATCGCCCCGGCCGGGCAGGAGGTGCTCTTCTCTGCCGTTGCGCCAGCAATCGGCGATGCGAACCTCGTCGCAACGCTTGACGTCGAGTGCGTCGATGAAGGCGTCGACGCCGTCCTCGACGATATGCGCGTGGTTGGCCGTAAAGGCCCAGCGCAGCTTCGGCGAGTCGAGCCGGTCGAAATAATAGAGCGCTTCCTCGACGTTGTGCGCGAGGTAATGCACTTCCGCATCGTCCGGCTCCCAGTTCATGTTTTCGAGGAGCAGGGTGAGATCCATCGTCTCCGCGCGACCGCTCAGGCGCTTGAGCCGCTCGAGCCCGGCCTCCATGCGCATCTTGACGTCGGAGGTGAAATGGTAGCCGGCATGCACGACCATCCACTCGCCACCGAGCTTCTTGCAGGCGTCCATGTGCCCTTGCAGATAGCGCTCGACGCCGTCGCGCACGTGCGGCGCGACCTCCGCCACGTTGACGGCCGACATGGTGTGCACGCCGATATGGATGCCGTTCCGCTCGCAGGTGTCGCGGATGCCCTTGATGCGCTCGGGCGTCAGCGTCTCGATGGCGTTCGGGGCGACGTCGATCTTGACGTCGAGATAACGGATGCCGTGCTCGACGGCGGCGGCAAGCCCGTCCTCGATCTTGCAGCGCTGGCCGAGGTCGACGCCGATCCTGTCCCGCAAGTCCATGCTATCTCCCCATAATCCTTGAGCCGCCCGCATCCGTTCGCGCATGCAGGCTTCATGGCCGCTCCCTGTGAACAATCGTTTGCGCAGGAGTGTCAAGCGGATCGCCCCTCCACGAGGAAGGCCAGCGCGGCGGGCGAAGCGTCGCTCCGTGTGGCGCGGCGTCACTCGCCCCCCGCATCGCGAATACGATTCCGCGCACGGGTTCGACGAAGGCCCTTCGATGAACCGCACGGCATGCCTGCCCGCTTGTCTCGACCCTCGCCTGGGGGAGCGCGCTCTGGCTGCAGCCGCTCTCGATCGACCTCTCCTCGCTGAACGCTGACACCGGCGCTGCCCTCGCCGAGGACGGCGGCAGCAGTGAGGGGGCGGAGAGACGACGGTGACGGCGGAAACGGCGGCGGCAATGGTGGCGGTGGTCGTCCCGCTTGGCGACGGCGCTGTCGCACTGACCCCAGGCCGCCGCAGCGTGGCGAGCCGCTCGGCTAGCGACTCGCAGCGCTTTGATGCGCTTATGGAACGAAAGGGCATCCACAGGTTGCCGGGCTCTGTTGCTTACAAAATAAGCAGCTATCCGGCTGCCCCTGTGAAAAATCGTTTGCGTCGGTGTCGAGCGGATGGGCCGCGCGCTGGTCCGACGCGGCACACCCTGCTAGCCTAGGGCCGACGACAGCATCCAGTGCGCGTTCGCCGATGTATTCGCTTCGACCTTCCCATGCATTGCCAGATGCCATGACCTCCAATCGAGCTGATGCGGTCTTCGCCGGCAATCGGCCGGCATGGCTCGTTGGCTAACAGACACGGGACAGACCTCATGGACCTTCGCAAATGCCTCGCCGAGGCCATCGGCACCTTCTGGCTGACCTTCGCGGGCTGCGGCAGCGCCGTCATCGCCGCCGGTTTTCCGGAGGTCGGCATCGGTCTCCTCGGCGTGTCGCTCGCCTTCGGGCTGACGGTTGTCACCATGGCCTACGCGATCGGCCATGTCTCGGGC
>DASQLE010000487.1:0-3905 GCA_035630175.1 Beijerinckiaceae bacterium | reverse complement strand
GACCAAGGAGTTCACGGATTCCACCGGCCGGCGCAAGGTCAAGGGCAACATGGATATCGAGCTCGCCATCGATGCGCTCGAGCTGTCGCCCTACATCGACTGCATGGTGCTGTTCTCGGGCGACGGGGATTTTCGCTCCCTCGTCGAGGCCATGCAGCGGCGCGGGGTCCGTGTCACCGTGGTCTCCACTGTCTCGACGCAGCCGGCGATGGTCGCCGACGAATTGCGCCGACAGGCGGACGAGTTCGTCGATCTTGCCCATCTCATCCCGAAAATCGGCCGCGATCCGTCGGAGCGCGCCGCGCGCCTCGCGAGCGGAGATTTCGCGGAACGCGGCGAGCGGCTGGAGCGTCCACGCTTCGCCAGCCAAGGCGGGCTTGAGCGCCGCTACGGCATCCGCCAGGCGCCGACCAGCGACGACGGCGTCAGCGACGGCTGACGCGGCGCTCGTTCGGGGCGGCGGTCGGAGGTTACAGTCTATCCCTTATCGCGCATGAGGCGCGCGCGCTCGCGATCCCAGGACCGCTTCTTCTCCGTTTCGCGCTTGTCGTGCAGCTTCTTGCCGCGACCGAGCCCGAGCTCGACCTTGGCGCGGCCGCGCTCGTTGAAATAGATCTTCAGCGGGATGACGGTGAAGCCTTCGCGCTGCGTAGCGCCGATCAACTTGTCGATCTGCCGCTTGTGCAACAGGAGCCGGCGCGGCCGGCGGGTCTCGTGGTTGAAGCGGTTGGCCTGCAGGTATTCGGGAATGTAGGCGTTGAAGAGGAATAGCTCTTCGCCCGAAGGGCCGGCATAAGCCTCGCCGATCGTCGCCTTGCCTTGGCGCAGCGATTTCACTTCGGTGCCGGTCAGGGCGATGCCGGCCTCGAGGGTGTCGAGGATCTCGTAGTTGAAACGCGCCTTCCGGTTGTCGGCGACAACCCGGTAGGCGCTCTGCGCGCCGCTCGCCATGGGTGATCAGGCGTTCAGGAGGCCGGCGTGGATCATGGCCTTGCGGATGGAGCCCTTCGTCGCCTCGCCGACCGGCAGCATCGGCAGGCGGATCTCCTCGTTGCCGCGTCCGAGCAGCGCGAGCCCGCATTTGGCCCCCGCCAAACCTGCTTCGAGAAAGATCGCGTCGTGCAGCGGCACGAGCCGGTCCTGCACCTGCAGCGCGCCGGCGTAATCGCCGTCGAGGCTCTTACCCTGCAGCTCGGCGCAGAGCCGCGGCGCCACGTTCGACACCACCGAGATGCAGCCGTGGCCGCCGGCCGCGTTGTAGGCGAGCGCGGTCATGTCCTCGCCGGAGAGCTGGATGAAATCCGCCCCCATCGCCTGGCGCTGCTGCGAGACGCGGGCGAGATTCAGCGTCGCGTCCTTGACGCCGGCGATGTTCGCCAATTCGTAGAGCCGCGCCATGGTCGCCACCGACATGTCGATCACCGAGCGCGGCGGGATATTGTAGATGATGATGGGGATGCCGACGGCGTCGTTGACCGCCTTGAAATGCCGGTAAAGCCCCTCCTGGCTCGGCTTGTTGTAATAGGGCGTGACGACGAGCAGGGCATCGGCGCCGGCTTCTTCCGCGTGGCGCGCGAGCGCGACCGCCTCGGCGGTGTTGTTGGAGCCGGCGCCGGCGATCACCGGCACGCGGCCGCGCGCCGCGTCGACGCACCATTCCACCACCTTCTTGTGCTCGTCATGGGACAGGGTCGGGCTTTCGCCGGTCGTCCCGACCGGCACGAGGCCGTCGGTGCCGTTCTCGATCTGCCAGTCGACATGGGCGCGGAAGGCCTCCTCGTCGACGGCGCCGTTCTTGAACGGCGTCACCAAAGCGGTGAACGAGCCCCTCAGCCTCCGATTGCGAGCCACGATGGGCGCTCCCTTCGCTAGATCACGACGCGTTTTGATCGAGCCGATCAAAATGCATGAACGTGATCGATTCCAATAAGTTGCGCATGATGTTCTTCCGAAAAGCGAACCCACTTTTCGGCATCATGCTCCAGCCCCGCGAATGCCACAAAGCTCGGGTCTGACAGACACATAAAGCTTGCGGCGGGACCGCGCAATTAATGGCAAGCGTGGCTTTTCGATTACGATTTATTAGGGTTTAATCAATGGAACGCTCCGCAGAATGAGCGGGCTGGAATGCACGAGGGGGTTTTCCGGATGCCCTTGAGGATGCGCCGAGCGCGGCGCCTTCTGACCTGTGCGGCCCTGATCGGCCTGGCGAGCGGAGCCGCGCCGGCGCAAGACGCATCGGACGCCGGCTCTGCACCGAGCCCCATAGGCGTGGCAACTCCTTCGCCAAGCCCCGAGGCGACTTCCATCGCAAGCCCATCCGCGGCACCCGTTGTGGCCAGCCCCGAGCTGTCCTCCGGCGGGCCGGCTGACGATGCGGTCGCGGCGATCGACGGCAAGCCGGGCCTCGATTTGAAGGTCCTGCGCGAGGCGATCGATCTCTACAGGAAGGGCGACCTCGCCGGCGGCGACCGCGTCCGCGCCGGCCTGGCCGACCCGCCGTCCATGGCGCTGACGGAATGGCTGGCTATCCGTCACGGCGGCGCCGCGGTCGGCTTCAATCGCCTGATGGAGTTCGTCCGCGGCCATCCGACTTGGCCGGTCACGGCGACGCTGCGGCGGCGCGCGGAGGAGCTCCTGCTCGTCGAGCGCAAGCCTCCTGCCGTGGTGCGTGCCTATTTCGCCACGCAGAGGCCGATCACGGCGACCGGCAAGCTCGCCCTCGCCCTCGCCTTCAAGGCCGACGGCCTCGACCGTGACGCCGCCGCCCTCGTGCGCGAAGCCTGGCGCCGGGACGTCCTCGGGCGCGACCTCGAGAAACGCCTTCTCGAAGCGTTTCCGGGGGTGGTCGCCCAGGCCGATCACCGCTTCCGCATGGAGCGCTTCCTGTTCAAGGAGAACTGGGAGACGGCGCTGCGAGCCGCCGCCCATGCGGGCAAGGACTACGCGACCTTGGTCAAGGCGCGCCAGGCCGTCGTCCGCAAGGCCGGCAACGCCGCCAAGGCGCTCGACGCGGTGCCGGCCAACCTGCGCGAGGACACCTCCTATCTTTTCTCGCGCGCCCAGCATCTTCGCCGCAACGACAAGGCCGAGGACGCCGCGCGACTGATCGCGGATGTCACCCGCGACGGGAGCGTTCTCGCCGACGGCGACGAATGGTGGACCGAGCGCCGGCTGATCGCCCGCAAGCTCCTCGATCAGGGCGACGCCAAGGCCGCATACCTGGTCGTGTTCGACCACGCGGCCGAGACGGCGGCCGACCGCATCGAGGCCGAGTTCCATGCCGGATGGATCGCCCTGCGCTTCCTCAAGCAGCCGGACGTCGCGGCCGTGCATTTCGCCGAGGCGGCGAAGAGCGCCGCGACCCCGATCTCCCTGGCGCGGGTCGCCTACTGGCAGGGGCGCGCCGCCGAGGCGGGCGGTCAGCCGGATGAGGCGCGTCGGCACTACGAGACGGCGACGCGCCAGCCGATCACCTATTACGGCCAGCTCGCGAGCGCCAAGCTCGGCGCGCAAAGCCTGCCCCTGCGCGTCGTCACGGTCGATACGGCGGTGCGCGCCGAATTCGACAGCCACATGGGCGCGCAGGCGCTGAAGCGCCTCTACGCGGTCGACGCGCGCGACCTCGCCCTTCCGCTCTATATCGACCTCGCCCAGCGCCTCACCGATCCGACGCAGCTCAATGCGCTCGGCGACCTCGCGGTCGAAAACCGCGATTCGCGCGGTCTCCTCGCGGTCGGCAAGACCGCCGTGCAGCGCGGCTTCCCGCTCGACCTGCACGCCTTCCCGACCATCGGCATCCCGGCTTTCGAGCCGGTCGGCGGCCAGGTCGAAACCGCGATGGTGTTCGCCATCGCGCGCCAGGAAAGCGCCTTTGATCCGCGCGCCCAATCCCATGCCGGCGC
>DASQLE010000486.1:0-5615 GCA_035630175.1 Beijerinckiaceae bacterium | reverse complement strand
CTTGCCGAGCGCGTTGAAGAGGACGGACATGGTGTAGAAATCCTCGTCCGTTCCTTGCGTCGGATACACGAACGGCCGCTCGAGCTTCTGCACGTCCTGCATGGACTTCAGCGGTGAGTTCGCCCCGACCACGAGGACGCGCGGGTCGTCGGCGACGCTGCCGAGATAGGTGAACTTGGCGGCCTCGAAGTTGACGCCGGGGCTGCCGGCGAGCTGCGCCATGATCAGCGTCGGCAGATTGGTGAAGCCCATGGTGAGGCCGTCGGGCTTGGCGTTCCACAGCATGTTGGTGCCGCGCAGGCTCCCGGCGCCGGGCTGGTTGTCGACACGCACATCCTTGGCGCCGAGATTCTTGGCGATGTGCGGCGCCAGCATGCGCGCGTATTGCGTCATCGCGCCGCCGGCCGTGTTCGGCACGATCAGCGTGACCGTCTTGCCCTCGAAATGACTGGCAGCGACGGGAGGCGGCGCGGCAAGGCACAAGGCGGCCACGCCCGCCCAGACGAGATGTTTCAACGAAGCCATCGGTTTCCTCCGGATTGCGCTCTTTGACAGAGCATTGCTGGACTGCGCATTGATCAAAGCCCGACATACCGCCCGATGCCGGGCAACAGGATGCTGCGATCGAGCGGGATCTGCAGGATGTGCCCGAACACGACGACGACCAGGATCGTCAGCACCGCCGCGTAGAGGAGGCTTTTCGGCCAGGGGAAGTAATCGGTCAGGATCAGGAAGCCGGCCGTGAAGAGGAAGATCGACGGGATCGGGCCGAGCAGCAGGAACGAGGCGAGGAGGAGGATCACGGCCCCGTAGGCGCTGGCCTCCTTGAGGACGCCGCTCCGGCCCTTCGGCGCGCCGGCGCCGTCACGCGGCGCCTTCTCCCGGACCTGGCCGGTCAGGAGTTCCAGGACGTCGACGTTCAGCTCGTCGGCCGAGCGCAGGTTCTGCCAGACGAGCTGCAGGGCGACCAGAGCCGCGCCCAAGATCGCCACCGGCAAGGGCACGAAACGCGCCCGCGGTGAATAATCGAGGCTCATCACGATCACCGCCAGGAAGCCGAGCAGCAGAACGGCGGCGACGATGTTGTCTTGCGCGCGGCGGCTCATGTCGAGCTCCTCAGCCGAGCGCCGGCTGCGCCGGGCGCTTGCGCCGGCGCAGGAACGGCCATGCGGTCGTGAGCACGACGAGAATGAACATGGCGAGGGCGATCGGCCGCTGGAAGATGAACCACTCGCCGTAGAGCGTCAGCGACAGGTGCAGGCTGCGCTCGATCATGTCCGCCAGGACCATGCCGATGACGAAGTTGGCGCGCGAGAAACGGTATTTCTCCATCAGGTAGCCGAGCACCCCGAAGACCGCGCACACGACCACGTCGCCGGGCAGCCCGCGCATCGAATAGGCGCCGACGAAGGACAGGCTCATGACGATCGGCACCATCAGGTTGGCGTCGAGGTTCGGCATGCGCGCGAGATAGGGCGAGATCGCCATGCCGATGATCGTCACGAGAACGCTGGCCAGGACGACGATCCAGACGAGCGTGAAGACGATGTCGAGCCGGCTGGTCAGCATCTGCGGCCCGGGCACGATGCCGAGGCCGATGAAGGCGATCAGCAGGATGGCCATGCTCTCGCCACCCGGGATGCCGAAGGCGAGGGTCGGCAGGAGGCCGCCGCCCTCGTTGGCTCCGAGCGTGGCGTCGGGCGCGATGACGCCCTCGACGTTGCCCTTGCCGAACCGCTCGGGGTGCTTCGAGGTCTGCACGGCCTGGGCGTAGGCGGCGATGCCGCCGACGCTGGCGCCGACGCCGGGCAGGATGCCGATCCACAGGCCGAGCAGGCTCGAGCGGATAACGAGGCCCCAATGCCTGAAGGCATCCATGACGCCTTGCAGGACCGTGCTGTTCTCGTTGCGCAGGTCGCGGCGCACGATGCCGTCCTCGCCGCGCACGTAGAGCTTCATCATCTCGCCGACGGCGAACAGTCCGATCGTCGCCACCGGAAAGGAGATGCCGTCCATCAGGAAGATGCTGCCGAACGTGTAGCGCGGCGTCGCCGTCACCGGGTCCATGCCGATATAGGCGATCACGACGCCGAGGCAGGCCGCGATCATGCCCTTGAGCAGGGAACCTTCGCTGAAGGTGGCGATCAGGGTCATGCCCCACAGTGCCATGATCAGGTATTCGGACGGGCCGATGGCGAGCATGATCGGCCGTACGATCGGGATGCTGATCGCCAGGAACACCGCCCCGATGACGCCGCCGAGGAGGGCCGCGCCGGCCGAGGCGCCGAGCGCCCGCTTGGCCTGGCCCTGCTGGGTCATCGGATAGCCGTCGAAGAGCAGCGCCAGCGCCTTGCCCGAGCCCGGCACGTTGAACAGGATGCTGGTGACGGAATCGCCCCAGATGGTGGCGATATGGGCGCCGAGCAGGAGCGCCAGCGTGGCGGCCGGATCGTAGCCGTAGGAAAAGGGCAGGAGCAGCGCCATGGCGGCGATGCCGCCGAGGCCGGGCAGCACACCGATCACCAGGCCGTAGAGCACGCCGATCAGCATGAAGGCCGCCGCGTGCCACGTCAGCAGCGACGTCAACCCGGCAGCGATGGCCTCGAGCATTACAGGCCGTCTCCCCCTCGCGCGTTTTCCCCAGGTCAGCCGTTCGTTGCGGGCGGCGTGGGCGCATACGCCCTTTGTTGCGGATCATGGCTCGCTTTGCGCCCGTCGACAAGCCGGATGCCGAGCTTCTATCGTTCCGGGAAACCACTACCCTCGCCGCCCTCCTTGCCCGAGAGCCCGTTGAGCATCCTACCGCAGGGCCGTGCGACCGCTTCCGTCAACGGCATCGACATACATTACGCGATCGAAGGCGAGGGACCGGTCGTGGTCCTCGTCCACGGCCTCGCGTGCGGGCGACGCATGTGGTTCCATCAGGTCCGCGCCCTCCGGTCTCGTTACACGGTCCTCGCTTACGACCAACGCGGACACGGGCTGACGAGCGCCCCGAACGAGAAGGCGGCCTACTCCCCAGCTTACCTGTCGCGCGACCTTGCGGGCCTGCTCGATTATCTCGGCATCGAGCGCTGCCATCTTGTCGGCTTCTCGATGGGTGGCGGCTCTGCCCTCTCGCTCGCCGCCGCCCGGCCCCGACACGTGCGCAGCCTCGTCCTCGCGGACGTGGGCGCAAGCAGCGAGAACCCTGCGGCGACGCAGTGGCTCGTCCGGCGGTGGATCGCCCTTGCGCAATCCGGCGGCATGCCGGCCCTCGCCGAGGACATGCTGCGCAGCGAATTCTTCAAGACCTACGCCAACCGGAACGGACGCTCGCGACGGCACATGCGCGCCCTCATCATGGCGACGCCCCTGCGCGGTCTCGAGAGCACGCTGACCGAAGTCCTGGCCAAGCGCGCCTCCCTGTTCAGGATGCGCCGCGCGCTTGCGTCGATATCCGTCCCGACCCTCGTCGTCACCGGTGCCGACGACTACGTTTGCCGCAAGGCGGCGCACCTGCTCGCGCACGCCATCCCGCACGCGCGGGAGGTTCGCCTCGCCGGTGCCGGCCATATGTCGCCCCTGGAAGCGCCCGCGGCCTTCAACGAGAGGGTCGCGGCATTTCTCGCGCAAGTGTGAATGCTTGCCGGCGGCGTCATCGTTTAGAGAGATTGCAAGCTGAGAGCGGCTCTGGACGGAGCCGATCGTCATCGGAGGCAATGGAATGGCTCGTCTCAACATCAACGGCACCGTGCGGGACGTGGAGGTGCATCCGGACACCCCGCTCCTGTGGGCCATCCGCGAGCAGGTCGGATTGACCGGCACCAAATACGGCTGCGGCATCGCCCAGTGCGGCGCCTGCACGGTGCATGTGGACGGCGCCGCCGTGCGCTCCTGCGCCATGCCGGTGAGCGCCTTCACGGCCGAGCAGAAGATCGTCACCATCGAGGGGCTGTCGGCGGACGGATCGCACCCGGTGCAGAAGGCGTGGCTGGCGCTCGACGTGCCGCAATGCGGCTATTGCCAATCCGGCATGATGATGGCCGCCGCCGCCCTCCTGCAGACGAAGCCGAAGCCGACGGATGCCGACATCGATTCCGAGATTACTAACATCTGCCGATGCGGCACCTACAACCGGGTGCGCGCCGGCATCAAGCTCGCCGCCGAGGGCGGCGAGGTCCGCCGCGGTTGAGCGGCAGGAGGGCAGGATGACCGCCACCTACGACGTCTCGCGCCGCACCTTTCTTTCCGGGTCCACCGCGGCCGCCGCCGGGCTGTCGCTCGGTTTCCACATCCCGTTCGGCGGCGACGCCGCCGCGGCCGCCGGCACCTCGCCGGAGATCAATGCCTGGGTCGCGGTCAAGCCGGATGACACGGTGGTCATCCGGGTCGCCCGCGTCGAGATGGGACAGGGCTCGCTCACCGGCCTCGCGCAGCTCGTCGCCGAGGAGCTCGAATGCGACTGGTCTAAGGTGACGACCGAATATCCGACGCCGGGCCAGAACGTCGCCCGCAACCGCGTCTGGGGCGATTTCCAGACGGCCGGCAGCCGCGCCATCCGCGGCTCGCAGGAATACGTGCGCAAGGGCGGCGCCATCGCCCGCACCATGCTGATCCAGGCCGCCGCCGACGAGTGGAAGGTCCCCGCCTCCGAATGCAAGGCCGCCAAGAGCGTCATCACGCATGCGCCGACCGGCCGCACGACGACCTTCGGCAAGGTGTCGGCCGCCGCTGCCAAGCTCGAGCCGCCGAAGGATGTCCCCCTCAAGGATCCCAAGGATTGGACGATCGTCGGCAAGCCGGTGAAGCGGCTCGACACCGCCGACAAGCTGACCGGCAAGCAGGTCTATGCGGTCGACGTGAAGCTGCCCGGCATGGTCAACGCCGCCGTCAAGGCGTGTCCCGTCTTCGGCGGCAAGCGGAAGAGCTTCGAGGCCGCCAAAGTCGAGGGCATGCCGGGCGTCAAGCGCGTCGTGCCCGTCGGCGACGACGCGGTCGCCGTGGTGGCCGAGACCTGGTGGCAGGCCAAGACGGCGCTCGACGCGCTGCCGATCGTCTGGGACGAGGGCGCCAACGCCAAGGTGTCGAGCGAGACCATCGACGCCATGCTCAAGGAAGGCCTCGAGGCGAAAGAGGCCTTCATCGGCAACGAGGCCGGCGACGCGCGCGCGGTGATCGCCGGAGCGGCGAAGCGGATCGAAGCGGTCTACAGCTATCCCTACCAGCACCACGTCACCATGGAGCCGATGAACGCGACGGCGCTCTATCGGCCCGACCGCTGCGAGGTGTGGACCGCAACGCAGAACGCCGAAGCCGCCCTTGCCGCAACGGCCGCGGCCTCGGGCCTCCCCATCGGTCAATGCGAGGTCTACCGCCATCACCTCGGCGGCGGCTTCGGCCGGCGCTCGACCAGCCACGACTATGTGCGGCAGGCGGTGCTGATCGCCAAGGAGATGCCCGGCACGCCCGTGAAGCTGTTGTGGTCGCGCGAAGAGGACATGCTGCACGGGCACTATCATCCCGTGACCCAGTGCAAGATGGTGGGCGCGCTCGACGCGAAGGGCGAGCTGACCGGGCTGCACATGCGCATCTCGGGACAGTCGATCCTCGCCACCGTGCGGCCGGACGGGCTC
>DASQLE010000485.1:0-7717 GCA_035630175.1 Beijerinckiaceae bacterium | reverse complement strand
ATGGTCCCGACCGTCGAGGCCTTCCTGACGCGTGCGACGGCGGCGCGGCGGTAGATCACGATGCGTTTTGATCGGATCGATCAAAACGCATGAAAGTGATCGATTCCAAAAAGTTGCGCCTGATGTTTTTCCGAAAAGCTTGCACCCGGGCTTGACCCGGGTGTGGGTCCATTCTCGGATCAAGTCCGAAGACATGCTTTTCGGCATCATGCCAAATGCCTGTTATCCGCTTGGCCAGCGGGATTGCCGGGCGGCGTTCGAGACGCCAGAACTCGATGAGCCCGGTCAGGCTGGAGAAACATCGTTGCCACGCCTCTTCACCGGCCTCGAGATCCCGGCCGACATCGCCCTCGCGCTGTCCCGCTACCGCGGCGGCCTGCCCGGCGCCCGCTGGGCCGAGCCTGAGAACTACCATGTCACCCTGCGCTTCATCGGCGATATCGACGACGGTCTCGCCCGCGACGTGTTCTCGGTTCTGGGCGACGGCCGGCGGCGCGGCCCCCTCGGCGTGAGCCTCGACCGGCTCGCCAGCTTCGGCGGCGACCGCCCCCGCGCCCTGTTCGCCCGGATCGAGCCGGCCCCCGACCTCCAGGATCTACAGGCCGAGCAGGAACGGCTGATGCGCCGCGTCGGTCTGGCGCCCGAGAAGCGCAAGTTCACACCGCACGTCACCTTGGCGCGCCTGCGCGATACGTCGCCCGAGGACGTCGCCCATTACATCGCCACGCATGGCCATTTTCCGCGGCTCACCTTCACGGCCTCGCGCTACGTCCTTTATTCGGCCAAGGAATCGACCGGGGGCGGCCCCTACGTGGTCGAGGCGGCGTATCCGCTCGCGTAGAAGGGCGGCTGGGCGGGAACCCGCCGGCTCGTGGTGGATTGCCACACAAACGTCGAGCTTCACGGCTTTCGTCGGGGCCGTCGAGAACATCATGCTCAACTTCTAGGAATCGATCACGTTCAAGCGGGCTTGATTGACCTCGATCGAAACGCATCGGGATCTACGGGCGAGGGGGAATGAAGGACACGTCGGGTAAGCCTTTCACCAAGGCCGAGATGGAGGCGATCCGCGCCGCGACGCGCGACGAGCGCCATCTGCGGCGCGATTTCTGGGCCAAGCTCAAGCGCGTCGGGCGTCGGCTGCCCTTCGTCGAAGACCTGCTCGCCGCCTATTTCTGCGCCACCGACCCGGCGACGCCGAAACGGGTCAAGCTGGTGCTTGTCGGCGCGCTCGCCTATTTCGTCCTGCCGACCGACGTCGTGCCGGACCTCCTGCCCCTGCTCGGCTTCGCCGACGATGCGGCGATGCTCGCCGCCGCCATCGCGCAAGTCGCGGGCGCCATCAACGAAGACCATCGCGAGAAGGCCCGCGCGGCGCTCAAGGAGGAGGTCGGCTGGGGTGAGCCGGCGTGATACGGCCCCCGCGCACGCTCCTCGCCCCCCTGTCCCCCACCCCTCGCGTAGAGCCCCTGTTAAGGCTAAGGGCCCATCGTGGGCGCTTCCGCCCGATCTGGTCCGCGTCATGATGCCCGGTCTTCTCCCGCGTCTCGGTCTCGCCGCTATGCTGTTCGGGGTCGCGCCGGCCGCCTTCGGCCAGCAGGACGAGCCCAAGCAGCGCAGTCGCACAGAGCCAAAGCGGCAGGAGGCGCCGGCCCAGCCGCGCCCAGCGCCCCCGGCCGCGCAGCCGAAAGGGGCTCCCTCCGCACAGCCGAAAGGGCCCCCCTCCGCGCAGCCGAAGGGCGCCCCGGACGGCAAGGAGAGCAAGGGCGGCACGAGCGGTGCGCCGGCCAAGCCGGCTCCCGCCGGGGCGGCCAAGCCCGCCGCCGGCTCGCCCGGCCCGGGCGGCGCCAAGGCGACCCTCCTCGCCTCGTTCGGGGACTGGGGCGCCTATGCGTCGGGCGACGGCCGCACCAAGATTTGCTACGCCCTGTCGCAACCGAAAGAGCGGCTGCCCAAGGATCTGAAGCGCGATCCGGGCTATCTGTTCGTCTCGTTCCGGCCCGCCGACAATGTCAGGAACGAGGTCGCGGTCGTGCTGGGCTTCGCCACCCGCGACGGCGGCGAGGCCGAGGCCGTCGTCGGCCAGAGCACCTATGCGCTCGTCACCAAGGGCTCGAACGCCTGGGTGCGCAACCCGACGGAGGAAAGCCAGATCATCGCCGCGTTCACCAAAGGCCAGAGCATCACCGTCAAGGCCACGTCCGGGCGCGGCAACGCCACCTCCGACCGTTTTTCCCTAACCGGCTTCGCCCAGGCGCTCGAGCGCGCCCGCCAGGAATGCTCGTAGCCATCCGGGGTGTTCCCGGTGGGGCGGCATCGCCGACGCGGAGAGGGCAGCGTTGCCGCGCCGCCCCGGCCGCCTTACGCCGACTCGGCCCTCCCCTCGCGCGGCGGGATGGCCTATATGGAGGCTCGTTCCCGACAGCGAGGCTTCCCCCGAATGGCGACGACGTCGCTCGATATCACCAGGCGCATCGCCGACCCGGTTCCGATCGCCGCTCGCGACATCGAGAAACGCGCCGAGCTGCAGGTGGTCGCCGGGCAGGCGCTCGGCCGGGCGTCCCTGGTCGGGCTGACGCGGGAGGAGCTCAAGGCGAAGCTCGCCGCCATCGGCGTGCCGGAGCGCGAGCTGCGCATGCGCGTCGGCCAGCTCTGGCATTGGATCTATTTGCGCGGTGTCGAGGCGTTCGACGAGATGTCGAATGTCGGCAAGGGTCTGCGCCAGGCGCTTACGGACGCCTACAGCCTCGATCGGCCCGAAGTCGTTTCGGAGCAGGTGTCGAAGGACGGAACGCGCAAATGGCTGTTGCGCATGCCCTCGACCGGACCGCTCGACAAGGGCGCCGAGATCGAGTGCGTTTATATCCCGGAGGTCGACCGCGGCACCTTGTGCGTGTCGAGCCAGGTCGGCTGCACGCTGACCTGCTCGTTCTGCCACACGGGCACGCAGCGCCTCGTGCGCAACCTGACCTCGGCCGAGATCGCCGCGCAGCTCGTCGTCGCCCGCGACCGTCTCGGCGACTGGCCCGGACGCACGCCCCCGGCCGGCGCCTTCCTCCCGTCTGACGTCAGCCGCTCCGTTTCCAACATCGTCTTCATGGGCATGGGCGAGCCGCTCTACAATCCGGACAACGTGGTGCCGGCGGTGGCGGTGTTGAGCGACAACGAGGGGCTCGGCTTGTCGCGCCGGCGCATCACCGTCTCGACCTCCGGCGTCGTGCCGCAGATGGAGCGTCTCGGCCGTGAGGCCAACGCCATGCTGGCGATCTCGCTGCACGCCGTGCGCGACGAGCTGCGCGACGTCCTCGTCCCGCTCAACCGCAAATACCCGATCCGCGACCTGCTCGCCGCCTGCCGCGATTACCCCGGCGTCTCGAACGCGCGCCGCATCACCTTCGAATACGTCATGCTGAAGGGCGTCAACGATTCGGATGCCGACGCGCGCGAATTGGTGCGGCTGCTCAAGGGCATTCCGGCCAAGATCAACCTGATCCCGTTCAATCCCTGGCCCGGCACCAAATACGAGTGCTCGGACTGGGGGCGCATCGAGCGGTTTTCCGAGATCGTGTTCCGGGCCGGCTACGCGTCGCCGGTGCGCACGCCGCGCGGCCGCGACATTTTGGCTGCGTGCGGCCAGCTCAAGAGCGAGACGGAAAAGCTGCGCGCCCGCGCCCGCCTGATGCTGGAGAGCGGCATCGGTGCCGAAGGCGTCTACGCGATCAGCGACGACGCGTGAGGTTTTTCGGCCGCGCCGTCCTGTTCTGTCTCGGCCTGGTCTTCGCCATCCCGGCCGGTTTCATGACGCTAGCGGTCGGAACCCTGATCGAGCCGGCGGCGCGCGAGCTCGTCACCGAGCTCGGCCTCGCCGGCGCCGACGCGGTCCTGTCGGACCTCTGGCACGGCGGCCCCGCCGCCTTCGATGCGGCCGGCGTCTTGGTGGGCCTGTGGGCGCTGTCGGCCGCTTTGCTCATCTTGCCGCCGGCCTTCGTCGCTCTCGTCGGCGAGATCGCCGGCTTCCGCTCGTTCGCATGGTACGGCTTCGGCACGGGCCTCTTCACGGCGGCCCTGCCCTGGCTCGGCCGGGATTGGGAGCGTTGGAGCGAGGGCGCGATGCTCGGGGCGGAGGCGCGCATCACGACGCTCCTCTTCCTCACCGGCGCCGCCGCCGGCCTCACCTACTGGCTCGTCGCCGGCCGCAGCGCCGGGAGCCGCTAACCCTCATCCCCTTTCCCGGACGCATGAAGCGACAGCGGAATGCGATCCGGGACCCAGCACAAAACTTCGCGAAGCGTCTCTATTTATTTAGATCCTCGTAGAAGTCCCGCCACTCCGGGTTCATCTCCGCGATCAGCTTCATCTTCCACTCACGCCGCCACTTTTTGATCTTGTACTCCCGGTGGCGCGCATCGATGACGCGGTCATAGTGCTGATACCAGACGAGCATCGTCACGTCGTATTCGCTTGTGAAGCCAGGCGTCAGCTTCTCCCTGTGCTCCCACACCCGCCGCGACAGGTCCGTCGTCGAGCCGATATAGAGCGTGGCGTTGCGGCGGCTCGCGAGGATGCAGACGGCGGGCTGCGGTGGAAGCGGCATGAAGCAGTGCTTCGCAAGTCTCTGTGCTGGGTCCCGGATCGCATTCCGCTTCGCTGCATGCGTCCGGGAAAGAGGTTAATGTTCACCGCCCCTGCGTCGTGAGGATTTTTAGGGCGAAGACGCCGAACAGGCCGGCGAAGGTGTAGTCTATGGCGCGCAGCACGCGCGGGCGGCTCTTGAGGAGCGCGATGACGCGCTCGGCGCCGAGGATGAGGAGCGCCGCGAGGGGCGCCGAGAAGGCGATGAAGTAGAGCCCGAGAAACAGGAGCTTGCCGGCCGCGTGCGGATCGTCGGCGCTGACGAATTGCGGCAGGAACGTCACAAAGAACAGGACCACCTTGGGATTGGTGAGGTTGATGCCGACGCCGAGCAGGAAGGTGCGCCGCACGGACACCTGCCCCGGCGCCTCGTCGCGCAGGCTGAGCGCCGATCCGTGCCGGATCGCGTCGACGGCGAGCCACAGGAGATAAAGCGCCCCGACGATCTTCAGGATCGTGAAGGCGGTCGCCGAGGCGGCGAGGAGCGCGGACAGGCCGAGCGCCGCGAGCAGCGTATGGACGCAGCATCCGGCCATGGCGCCGAGCATCGCCGCGAGGCCCGCCTGCCGCCCGCCCGACACGGTCTTGGCGAGGAACAGGCTCATGTCCGGCCCCGGCGTGATGAACAGGACGAAGCAGGCGAGGGAATAGGCGAGAAGAACGGCGGGATCAGGCAGGAAGGTCATCGGGCAGGTGCTCGGGAGCGTGATCGCGGCCGGCAGGATGCAGCACACGGCCTCCCCGCGCCACCCGATTTATGCTTGAACGGGACACTGTCGGGAGACCTGCCATGCATGCCGTCCGGACTGGCCGAACCCTGTGCCTTGCGGCGCGGCTCTTAGCGTCGATCCCGGCCGCGTCGCCGCTCGCGCATGCGCAGGGCGCTCCCCCCGGCATGCCGGGGGGCGGCCAGGCCATCCTGTCGGATGTGGCGCGCTTCCTGCCGGTCGCCGCTCCGAACGGCATGGTCGCCGCCCAGGAGGCGACGGCGACGCGCATCGGCGTCGCGATCCTCGAGCGCGGTGGCAACGCCGTCGATGCGGCCGTGGCGGTCGGCTTCGCCCTGGCCGTGACGCTGCCGAGGGCGGGCAATCTCGGCGGCGGCGGCTTCATGCTCGTGCACCTCGCCGAGCGCGGCGAGACGGTCGCCATCGATTATCGCGAGACGGCGCCGGCCGCGGCGAGCCCCGACATGTTCCTCGACGAGCGCGGCGAACCCGATCCGCGCAAATCGCGCGATTCGGGCCTCTCGGTCGGCGTGCCCGGCACCGTGCGCGGCCTCGCCATGGCGCACGAGCGCTACGGCTCGGGGCGCTTCACCCTCGCCGAGCTCATCGCGCCGGCCGAACGGCTGGCTCGCGAGGGCATTCCCGTCGAGGACGATCTCGCCGATTCGCTGCCGCGCGCCGCCGGCCGGCTCGGGCGCTTCCCGTCGACCCGCAACGTGTTCTTCAACGGCGAAAAACCGTTCGGCGCCGGCGAGCGGCTGATCCAGCCCGACCTCGCCGAGACGCTGGCGACGATCGGACGCGAGGGGCCCGGCGCCTTCTACACGGGACCGATCGCTGAAAAAGTCGCGGCCGCCGTCCGCGGCGCCGGCGGCATCATGACGGTCGGCGACCTCGCCGCGTACCGATCGGTGGTCCGGGCGCCTGTGCGGGGAACGTATCGCGGGCATGACATCGTCTCGATGCCGCCGCCGAGCTCGGGCGGCGTCCATCTCGTGCAGATCCTCAACATCCTCGAGGGCTTCGACCTGGCGAAGCTGGAGGCCGGCAGCGCCGATGCCGTGCATCTCATGGCAGAGGCCATGAAGCCGGCCTATGCGGACCGCGCCGCCTGGCTCGGCGACCCGGAGCGTTTCCGCGTGCCCGTGCGCGGGCTCACGGCGAAGCGCTACGCGGACGGGCAGCGCGCCGCCATCGATGGCAAGCGCGCCCGCCCGGCCGAGGCGATCCGGGCCGGCGATCCGCTGCCGCACGAGGCCGACCAGACCACGCATTTCTCGGTCGTCGACCGGGACGGCAACGCGGTCGCCAACACCTACACGCTCAACTTCTCCTACGGCCTCGGCCTCGTCGCGGCGGGCACGGGGGTGCTCCTCAACAACGAGATGGACGACTTTTCCGCCAAGGCCGGGGCGCAGAACGCCTATGGGCTCGTCGGCGGCGACACCAATCTCGCGGCGCCCGGCGCCCGGCCGCTCTCGTCCATGACGCCGACCTTCGTGTTCCGGGACGGGCGGCTGCTGCTCGTCACCGGCAGTCCCGGCGGCAGCCGCATCATCTCGACGGTGCTGCAGGTCATCGTCAACACGCTCGATTTCCGCATGAACCTCGCCGAGGCGGTGGCGGCGCCGCGCGTCCACCACCAATGGCGGCCGGACGCCCTCCTGGTCGAAACCGGATTGTCTCCCGATACGTTGCATCTGTTGCGCGAGCGCGGCCATAAGGTGGTCGTCGGCTCGACGTCCGGATCGGCGAACTCGATCATGATCGCGCCGGAGGGACGGATGGGAGCGGCCGATCCGCGCCAGCGCGGCACGCTGGCGGCAGGGCATTAGGGAGCGTTGCGGATGGGTGTCGGGCGGCTTTTCTCGCATCTGCGGCTCGGTGCGCTGGCGGCTCTCGTCGCCTCGGGCCTGACCGGCTGCGCCGCGGTCAACACGATCCCGACGCTCGAGGAGCGGGCCAAATCCGCCTGGAGCGAGGTTCAGAACCAATACCAGCGCCGCGCCGACCTGATCCCGAATCTCGTTGAGACCGTGAAGGGCTTTGCCCAGCAGGAGCGCGAGGTGCTGACGCAGGTGACCGAGGCGCGGGCCCGGGCGACGCAGGTTCAGGTGGACGCCTCGACGGTCACCGATCCGCAGAAGTTCAAGGAATTCCAGGACGCGCAGAACCAGCTGTCCGGCGCGCTCGGCCGCCTGCTCGTGACCGTGGAGCGCTACCCCGATCTCAAGTCCAACGCCAACTTCCTCGCCCTGCAGTCGCAGCTCGAAGGCACCGAGAACCGCATCGCGGTCGCCCGCCGCGACTACATCGAGACGGTGCGCGCCTATAACACCGAGCTGCGCACCATCCCG
>DASQLE010000484.1:0-2828 GCA_035630175.1 Beijerinckiaceae bacterium | reverse complement strand
GCTGACCGTCACCATCCTCGGCTGCGGCTCGTCGGGCGGCGTGCCTCGCGTCGGCTCCGGCTGGGGCGCCTGCGATCCCGCCAACCCCAAGAATCGCCGGCGGCGCTGCTCCATCCTCGTCGAGCGCACCGGCGAGGCCGGCACGACGACCGTGCTGGTCGACACCTCGCCGGACCTGCGCGAGCAGCTCCTCGACGCGGATGTGAGGCGGCTCGACGCGGTGCTCTTCACGCATGAGCACGCGGATCACACGCACGGCATCGACGACCTGCGGCCGCTCGCCATCCACATGCGGCGGCGCATCCCGATCTACGCCGACCATGTCACCGGCGAGATGCTCGGCGTCCGATTCGGCTATTGCTTCCGCACGCCGGCGGGCAGCGATTATCCACCGATCCTGACCGAGCACCGGATCGCCGCGGGCGTGCCGGTCACGATCGACGGGCCCGGCGGCGGGCTCACCGGCCTGCCGTTCGCGTTGCGGCACGGGCAAAGCGAGGCGCTCGGGTTCCGGTTCGGCGACTTCGCCTACGTGAACGATGTCAGCGCCGTGCCGGACGAGACGGTGCCGGTGCTGTCGGGCCTGCGCGTCGCGGTCGTCGACGCCTTGCGCCATACGCCGCATCCGACCCATTTCTCGGTCTCCGAGGCGCTCGCCTTCATCGAGCGCATTCGGCCGCAGCATGCCGTGCTGACCAACATGCATACCGACGTCGATTATGCCGACCTCGCGTCGCGGCTGCCGGCCGGCGTCGAGCCAGCCTACGACGGCATGCGCCTCGTGCTGCCGCCGTGAAGACAGTGCGCTAAGGTCTTGAGCTGGAACGACGATCGCCGGCTCGTGCGGAAATAGGTTTGGGTTCCATAATATATCTTATGCGAATGACGCCTGAGCCGACGGAGCTGTGGCATGGCTTCATCCCTGGGTCGTTTCGACTCACCCGACGCTGCCGAAACCGGACTTGTCGCCGAGGCTCCTCCTGCGCCGGGCCCTCCCCGGCGGATTGACATCGAGAGGCTTGTGCCTATGGTCCGCGCGCGAGCCGACGACCGTTGCTGCGAAACAAAGTCCCTCGCCTGTCGTTTCCCCCCTTGACCTCTCATCGATCGCGGCAAGCGCCGCGCGTGGTTCTCTCATGTTATTTGCCGAGCTCGGTCTAAGCGAAAAGGTGCTGGAGGCGGTCGTTGCGTCCGGCTACACGGAACCGACGCCGATTCAGGCGCAAGCCATCCCGCATGTCCTCGCGCGGCGCGACGTCCTCGGCATCGCCCAGACCGGCACCGGCAAGACGGCCGCCTTCACCTTGCCCATGCTGACGCTTCTGGAGAGCGGCCGGGCACGGGCGCGGATGCCGCGCACCCTCATCCTCGAGCCGACTCGTGAGCTGGCCGCGCAGGTCGAGGACAGCTTCGACCGCTACGGGATCAACCACCGGCTGTCCGTGGCGCTTCTGATCGGCGGCATGTCGTTCGGCGATCAGGATGTGAAGATCACCCGCGGCGTCGACGTCCTGATCGCGACGCCGGGGCGTCTGCTCGATCATTTCGAGCGTGGCAAGCTGCTCCTGTCCGGCGTCGAGCTCCTCGTCATCGACGAAGCCGATCGCATGCTCGACATGGGCTTCATCCCCGACATCGAGCGCATCGTCAAGCTGGTGCCGTTCACGCGCCAGACGCTGTTCTTCTCGGCGACCATGCCGCCCGAGATCACGCGCCTTGCCGACGCCTTCCTGCACAATCCGGTCCGCGTCGAGGCCTCGCGGCCGGCGACGGCGGCCACGACCATCACGCAGAGCCTCGTCTCCAGCGGCCGTGAGCCTCACGACAAGCGCGAACGGCTGCGCGACCTGATCCGCGACTCGGCCGAGTTCAACAACGCCATCATCTTCTGCAACCGCAAGCGCGACGTGGCCGTCGTTCATCGCTCCCTGCAGCGTCACGGATTCAACGTCGCCGCGCTGCACGGGGACCTGGACCAGCGGGCGCGCATGGCCGCCCTCGACAGCTTCCGCTCCGGCGAGGTCAAGCTGCTCGTCGCCAGCGACGTGGCAGCGCGCGGCCTCGACATCCCCGCCGTGAGCCATGTCCTCAACTACGACGTGCCCCACCATCCCGAGGATTACATCCATCGCATCGGGCGAACCGGCCGCGCCGGCCGCACGGGCCACGCCATCACCATCGTGGCTCCCGGCGACGAGAAGGCGCTCGCCGCCATCGAGCGGCTCATCGGGCAGCCGGTTGCCTGGGCGGGTCCGACCGTCGCCGAGGCGCCGGGGAGCCGGGAACGGCGTCCCTCACCGCGCGAGCGGGGCAGGAAGTCAGGCGACCGCAAACCGCCCCGCTCTCAGAGCCACGCCGCCGCGCCGGCTCCCGAACGGGCCAAGACGCCCGAACGGGCCAAAAATCCCGAACGGACCAAGACTCCCGAACGAGCCAACACTCCCGAACCAGCCAAGACTCCCGAACGCGCCAAGTCCCCTCGCCTGCCCGCAAGGCCGGCCCAGGAACGTCATCAGGAGCGCCGTCCGGCAGAGCGTCGTTCCGACCGCCGCCCGCCGGATTTCGAGGGACCCGTGATGGGCCTCGGCGATCACGTGCCGGCTTTTCTCATGCGTCCCGCGTCGTCCTCGAAGGACGGCAAATAGCGTCGATCCGGGAACGTCTTAAGCCTTTATTGGCGGTTTCGCCGTACATCCTTTCATCGCTTGCGATCCGGCCGTGCCGCTGATCGTGCCCTAGGGAGGGGAGGAGCCGTTGAGAGATACGACGCGGCAAGACGTCGAGCGTTCATTCGAGATCTCGCAACGGGCGCTCGAACTCATGAAGGC
>DASQLE010000483.1:0-14215 GCA_035630175.1 Beijerinckiaceae bacterium | reverse complement strand
CGCGATCCCGACCAGCAGCATGAAGAACCAGAACACCGGCGCCGTGTAATCGACCATCGCCTGGAAACCGTCCCGCGTCGTGGCGCCGAACAGGACCAGCGCGAGCGCGATCCCGCCTTGCACGAGGAAGCCGTTCGTCGGAGCCCCGCCGCGTTCGCTCCACACGCCGAGCCGCTGCAAGACCGGGAGGTCGCGACCCAAGGCATAATACACGCGTGCGCCCGTGAAGATGGTCGCGTTCAGCGTCGACAGCGCCGCGGAACACACCGTCACGCCGATCACGGCCGCCCCGATATCGCCGGTGGCGAGGCGCATGAGATCGGCGGCGGGAGCCTCGGATGCGCGCAAGCCCTGCAGGCCGAGGGCATGCAGATAGGCGAAGTTCATCAGACCGTAGAGCGCGACCAGCACGAGCGTCGCCGTCACCAGCGCGCGCGGGATGCTGTGCCGCGCGTCCCGCATCTCGGCGGAGATGTAGGCGGCTTCGTTCCAGCCGCCGTAGGTGAGCAGAACGAACACCATGGCGAGGCCGAGCGCGCCGCCGGTGCCGCCCGCGCCGGCGGGGGCCGCCGCGGCCATCTCCCGTCCCCCGTCGACGAACAACGCCGCCGTGAGGACGACGACGATCGTCGTGAGCTCGACGGCCGTGAACAGGTATTGGGCGCGCGTGCCCTGCGCGGTGCCGACGAGATTGATGGCCGTCAGGCCGAGAACCGCGATCGCCGCATAGATCGCCGAGCTGTACGGCCCGAGCGACAGGAGCTGCGAGGCGTAATCGCCGAACACGAACGCGACGAGCGCGATCGCGCCCGTTTGAACAACCGTGCCGCGCGCCCAAGCGAACAGGACCGCGACCGATTTCCCATACGCGCGGCTGAGAAAATGATACTCGCCTCCGGCGCTGGGATAGGCCGTGGCGAGTTCGGCGTAGCAGAGAGCCCCGACGAGGGTCACGAAACCGCCGACCACCCACAAAGCCATGAAGGTGAGGCCGCTGTCGACATTGGCGGCGACCAGGGGCGGGGTCTTGTAGATGCCGATCCCGAACACGATGCCGACGATGAGAGCGACGGCGTCGAGCACAGTGAGCCTCGCGCGCGGTGTGGCGCGTTGCGGTGATTCCATTCCGTGACCTCGCGGCAAGGGGGAAAGGAGCGGGCGGCGCAAGCGGCTCGACGCCCGTTCCGGTCGGCTTACGACGCCTTCGTCGCCTGCCAATCCTTGGCGCCGCCCTGCCCATCCGTCGCCTTCATGGTATTGCCGTCCACCCGTCCCGTGAAGGTGGTCGTCTTGCCTTCGCCGAGATCGACGACGAAGCTCACCTCGGCGCCGCGCAGCTTGGCGTCGCGGATCGGCGTCGCGCGGCCGCCGACGGTCGCCGTTCCGGTCACCTCCTGGAATTGCTGCTTCAGGTCGAGGGCCATGGTCTGGCCGTCGGCGGTCTTGACGTTCCAGCGCCCTTCCACCTTGGCGGGAACGATCCAGAGGTAGACGTTGCGGTAGCCGACCGTGTCGCGCTCGTCCGCCTTCCAGTCGCCCATGTCGAAGGCGTGCGAGACGATGCGCGTGCCGGGCGCCATCTCGTCGAGGATGCGCGGCCGAAGCTTCAGGTTGATCGACGACAGCAGGTACATCATCATCACGTTGGCGTCGCTGATCTTGGTCTCGAACAGGTTCGCCACGCGGAAGTCGGTCTTGTCGGCGACGCCCGCCTTTTCGGCGTTCTCCTTCGCCTCCTTGATGCGCTGCGGATCGATATCGACGCCGAAGCCGCGCGCGCCGAATTTCTGGGCGGCCGTGACCACGTTGCGGCCGTCGCCGCAGCCGAGATCGATGACGAAGTCGGTCGACTTCACCTGGGCCATCTCCAGCATGCGGTCCACGACCTCCTGCGGCGTCGGCACGTAGATGACGTCCAGCTTCGGCTTGTCCTGCGTGTCTTGCGCGAAAACCGGACCGGACAAGGCGCACCAGGCGACGACGAGCGACGCCGCCAGGGGGTGCGATCGGAATGGGTTCAGTTGCTGCACGTCCTGTCCTCGCTGTTATTCAAGTGAATGGATCGGGCTCGCGGAAGCCGCCCCCCGTCCCGGGATGGCGCGATGTAAGCCCGGACCACGCCATTAGTTTCAACCACGGCCCCGCTTGTAACCGCTTATGTGCGATACCTCTCGATCATTTGAACGGGGCGTTTGGCGAAGCGCGTCGCGCGTCGCCAACGGAAATCCGCGAGGATCGCCTGCGCCGCGTTGTGGCCCGGCGCCCCCGTCACCCCGCCGCCCGGATGGGCGCCGGCGCCGCAATGATACAGGCCTGCGAGCGGTCCGCGATAGTCCGCGTGGCCGAGCATCGGCCGGGCCGCGAAGAGCTGGTCGAGCGACAGGGCGCCATGGAAGATGTCGCCGCCCAGGAGGCCGAACTCCCGCTCCAGGTCGAGCGGGCTGAGCACCTGCCGCCCGAGGACGCTGCCCTTGAAGCCCGGCGCGTAGCGATCGACGGTGTCGATCATCAGGTCGGCCACCTCGTCGCGGCGCTCGTCCCACGAGCCTCCGTCCGGCAGATGCGGGGCGACATGCTGGCAGAACAGGCTCGCCACATGCGCGCCGGGCGGCGCCAGGCTGTCGTCGAGGGTCGAGGGGATCAGCATCTCGACCACCGGCTCGCGGCTCCAGCCGTGGGCGCGGGCGTCGTCATAGGCGCGATCCATATAGGCGAGGCTCGGCGCGACGATGATGCCCGACGTGTGGTGGTCCGCCGGCTCCCGCCCCGGCAGGGCGGTGAAGCTCGGCAGCTCGGACAGCGCCACGTTGATGCGGAAAGTGCCCGAGCCGCAGCGCCAGCGCCCCATGCGGGCCAGAAATTCGGGCGCCAGGACCTCGGCCGGCACGAGGCGCGTGTAGAGAAGCTTCGGGTTGACGTTGGCGGCGACCGCCCCGGCGCGCAGGGCCCGCCCGTCCGCAAGCACGATCCCGGCTGCGCGCCCGCCTTCGACGAGCACCTCCCGGACGGCCGCGCCGGTCTCGATGTCGACGCCGGCGGCGCGGGCGGCCTTCGCCATGGCCTCCGAGATAGCGCCCATGCCGCCGATCGCGTGCCCCCAGACGCCCTTCTTGCCGTTCACCTCGCCGAAGGCATGGTGCAGCAGCACATAGGCGGTGCCGGGCGTGTAGGGGCTCGCGTAATTGCCGACGATGGCGTCGAAGCCGAACAAAGCCTTGACGAGATCGCCTTCGAACCAGCCGTCGAGGTAATCGCCCGCCGATTTGGTGAACAGGTCGAGAAGGACGCGGGCGTTCTCGAGGGACAGGCGCCGGAGCCGGTTGCCGAGGGCGCCCGCCTTGACGAATTCGCCGAGGCTTCGGGCGGTGAGCCCGTCCGTCAGGTTGGGAGGCGCCGTCAGCACGAGATCGCGCAGCACGTCGGCGATTGTCTCGATCTCGCGGCTGAAGGCGTCGTAGCGCTCCGCGTCGCGGGCGCTGAACTTGGCGAGCTGCTGCCGGGTCCTGCCTTCGCCCGCCAGGAGGTAGTCTCCGCCGAGGGTCGGCAGGAAATTGAGGGCCCGCCGCTCGACGAGCCTGAGGCCGTGCGCACCGAGGTCGAGGTCGCGGATGACCTTCGGATTGAGCAGGCTGACCGTGTAGGCGGCGACGGAATTGCGAAAGCCCGGATGGAACTCCTCGGTGACCGCCGCGCCGCCCACCACGGAACGGCGCTCGACCACTTTCACCCTCAGGCCGGCGCGGCCGAGATAGGCCGCGCAGGTGAGGCCGTTGTGGCCGGCCCCGATGATGATAACGTCGTAGGCGTCGCTCGCGCGCATGCGGTCCTTGTATCACGAAGCGGCAGGGATGAAGGGAACGCGCGTCCGGCAAACGGGTTTGTTCGACAGTCGAGGAGACGGATCGTGGCCAAGAAGAAGGGCAAGGACAAAGCGCCGAAGAGGGTTGCCGGCGTCAAGGTGCCGAAAGCCGTGCGCGGAGGGCTGGTCGCCTCGTTCCTGGACGACCCGCGCACCCGCGAGATCCTGGCCGACGTGCTGATGGCGGCGGCCGGCGCCGCGGCGGCCGCCCTTGTCAAGCACCGTCCGAGCGGGCGGGAGGTGGCTGACGCCGGCGCCGCTGCGGCGGGCGCGACGCGGGACGTGGCGCAGGACGCCGCCGCGCTCATCACCGACACGGTCACCGAAGCGGCGCGACACATCCTGCCGCGTTCGATGACGGGCGCGGACGACAGCGGCGGCAAGGACCGGGCCAAGGATCGGGGCTACGCCCACCTTGCCGAGGACAGCCGGAAGAGCAAGAAGGACAAGGCGCGGTCCAAAGCCAGCAAGCATTAGAGCCCTGCGCGGGAGCCGTCAGGCGGCCGATTGGCCGCCGAGCCAGGCGGCGCCGCGCACGCCGGACGAGGCGCCATGCCGGTTGCGTCGCACCGGCGCGGTGAAGGCGTCGGAGAAGATCCACGGCGCGATCCTCGCCGGCAGGTCCCGATAAAGCTCGTCGACTTCCGACAGGCCGCCGCCAAGCACGATGGCGTCCGGATCGAGGATGTGGATGACGTGCGCCATGCCGCGGGCAAGGCGGTCGACGTAGACGCCGTAGCTGGCGCGCGCGGCCGGCTCGCCCTCCCGCATGCCGGCGATGATCGCCTCGGCCGTCAGCGTCGTCCCGGTGCGGCGGGCGTGATCGGCCGCCAAGCCGCGTCCCGAGATGAAGGTTTCGAGGCAGCCGTGGCGTCCGCAGAAACAGGCGGGTCCGGGCCGCTCGTCGTCGCGCGGCCACGGCAGGGGGTTGTGGCCCCACTCGCCGGCGATGCGGTGCGGCCCGACGAGCACGCGCCCGTCGACGGCGATGCCGGAGCCGGCGCCGGTGCCGAGGATCACCGCCCAGACCACGGCCGCGCCGGAGCCGGCGCCGTCGATGGCCTCGGACAGGGCGAAGCAGTTGGCGTCGTTCTCCATGCGCACGGGGCGCCCTAGAGCCTCGGCGAGGTCGCGGTCGAGCGGGCGGCCGTTGAGCCAGATCGAATTGGCGTTCTTGACGAGCCCCGTCGCCGGCGAGATGGCGCCGGGAATGCCGATGCCGACCGTGCCCTGGCGGCCGAGCCCGGCCTCGAGCGCCCGGACGAGCCCGATCGCGGCGGCGAGGCAGCCGTCGTAATCGTTCTGCGGCGTCGCCACGCGCTCGCGGGCCAGCGTTTCGCCCGTCTCGTCCAAGGCGACCGCCTCCATCTTGGTGCCGCCCCAATCGATGCCGATGCGCATCCGCCGCCATCCGTCCGCCGTCAAAGCAAGAACTCGCGCGTGAGCGGGCGCGTTCGCCCCGTGCGTGAAAAAAGCCCCTTCCAGGGGGCACCAGGAAGGGGCTCGAGGCGGCCGCCCGGGACGTAGGAGCGGCTGGCAATAACCATGGCCGTCTTCGGGCAGCTCTGCCGTGCGCCAACTCACATGCCCGCCGTGCAGTATTTAACAAAGGGTAGCGCTGCGGACCGGCTTTCGAGAGGTGTCCTTCGGCCTTCCCTCAAACCTCGCCGCTATGGTCGGCGCTTCGCCAGACGTCCCGCGCTGTCCACACCCACGGCCATGTTTGTCCGCTTCCGCTTTGTCTCCTACGTCGCGCTCACCGTCCTCGCGTTCGGGACGCTCGGACGCGCGCCGCGTCTCGTCACCCTGCGCGCTCAGGATTTGCCGGCGGCGGTCTCGGCCGCAACGCAGTCGGGCGAGTAATCGGCGAAGCGGGACATGGGAGACGAGGGCGGCGGTTCATCCGCGCTCGCCCCCGCTCCGGTCGGCGCCGCGAACAAGCGGCACGCCGGATGAGTAGCGGATTTTTGACGAAGGTTCTGTGACGGGAGCGTTCGGCACCCGGGCGGCCTACGGTTAAGCTTTTGTTAGGGACATCTGGGCTCGGATGAGGGGCACCGGAATCAGAACGCCAATGCTCGCCCACGCCTTCTCGCACGACAGCGACGCCTACCACGTGTCGTTCACCCGCATGGACGGCCAGTGGTTCGCGACGATCTCCCGTCCCGACGGCGCGCTGAGCCGCGCCCTGCCCGCCTTTGCCGACGAGGGCCTCGGCCCGTTTTCGGACAGCGCCACGCGGGCCGGTTACATCGCGCTGGCGGAATGGCTGGTGAAGACCGCCGGCTGGCTCGGTGCGGACGACGCCGGCGCACTGCCCCAGGCAACGGTCCCGGCGCCGATCGACCGGGAGAAGGCGGCGCCTTGCATCGAGCGCCCCGCCCAGGAGCGGATCGGACGCGAGCTGCAGGCCCTCTATGCCGACCTTCTGGACGAGCCGGTCCCCGACACGCTTCTCGCCCTGCTCGGGACCGGCACGCCGCCGGCCGCGGCTCAGCTCAGCGTCTGACGACGGAGCCGCTCAAAGCGCCTCGGCCGCTTCGGACGGATCGTCGTCGGTCGGCTGCGCCGCCACCGACCCCGTCATCTCGGGCTCGTGCGCGAGCGACGCGTGCGCCACGCCCGCCGAGCACCGAGCCTCGTCGCTCCACGACGCCAGGTAGCGCTCCGGATCGAACGACCACGGCGCCGCCTGCGCCCCGTTGGCGGCGAAGAAGGCGGCGAGCGCCGCGACGGTGAAAACGCGCTTCTGCATGTCACGCTCCGAAAGGCAGGATGCGAACGAGCATGCAGCAGCAACCTAAAGAAGCGGTTATCGTCGGCCCTGGGTTTGTCTTGCCTGCCACGCAATGCAGACCTGCGTGCCGCGACACGGAACGGCCATGATCGCCCCACGTTCGCTGTGGATAGCAATCGACGAACGCGTCAGGGGAAATGATGTTAGAATCGTGGTTCAGGTTTTCACTCGACGCAACGATGCTGGCCGTCGAGGCTCAGAGCGTGGTCGCCATGCGCCTGACGAGCGCCGCTCTGGGTCGGGGAAGCCAGGCTGAGAACACCCTGATGGTGACGGAGAAAGTCTCGGCCTTCGTCGAGGCCGCCGCGGCCCTGGCAGCCGGGGGCTCTCCTCATAAGATCGTGCGCGGCTACCGAAAGCACGTGCGGGCCAACGCTCGCCGGCTCCGTCGGGCACGGTAGCGGCGGACACGGCCGGCGGGGCATCCGGTCAGGGCCATCGCATCTATCGTGGACGGACCATGGCGTTGGCATCGACGAGCCGGTCATAGTCCTCGCCGGTCAGCAGTCCGAGCGCGACGGCGGCTGCGCGCGGCGTCGTCTCGTCGCGAAGCGCCCGTGCCGTGATCTCTGCGACGCGATCGTAGCCGAGGACAGGATTGAGCGCCGTCGCCAACAGAAGCGCCTGCTCGACGTTGGCGGCGAGCCGTTTGCGATCGACCTCGAGCCCGGTGACGAGCTTGGCAGCAAGGACATGAGCCGCGTCGGCAAGCAGCCGGATCGATTGCAGGAGGTTGTAGATCAGAACGGGCTTCGCAACGTTCAGCTCGAACGTGCCTGCGGCTCCGGCCGCCGTCACGGTGGCGTGGTTGCCCATGACCTGGAGGCCAGCCTGGACGACGACCTCGCCGATCGTCGGATTGCGCTTGCCCGGCATGATCGACGATGTGAGGCCGTCATCCGGGATGATCAGCTCGCCGAGCCCGCAGCGCGGGCCGGAGCCGAGGAGGCGGATGTCGTTGGCGATTTTCACCAGAGACACGGCGAGCACGTTCAGGTGCCCCGAGATCTCGACAAGGGTGTCGTGGGCGCCCATGCCCTCGAATTTGCTCGGGTTGGGCGTGAAGGTCAGGCCTGAGAGGCCGCTCACCTCTTCGCAGAAAATGCGGTCGAAGCCAGGGGGCGCGTTGAGGCCGGTGCCGATGGCAGTGCCTCCCTGTGCGAGCAGACAGAGGCGCGGCATCGCCCCTTCGAGCCGGTCGCGGCTGCCCTGGACCTGACGGACGAAGGCATCGAAGGCCTGACCCATCGTCATGGGCACCGCGTCCATCAGGTGGGTGCGGCCGATCTTCAGGACATCGGCGAACGCCGCCGCTTTGGCTGCGAACGCGTCACCCAAACGCGCAAGCGCAGGCTGCAGCGTATCGCGCAGTTCGAGGGCTGTCGCGAGGTGCATGACCGTCGGGAAGCTATCGTTGGAAGATTGCGAGCGGTTGACGTGATCGTTCGGATGAACGGGCTCGCGCGTGCCGAGCGGGCGGCCGAGCAGCTCGTTTGCCCGATTCGCGATGACCTCGTTGGCGTTCATGTTGGTCTGCGTGCCGGACCCGGTTTGCCACACGGTGAGCGGGAAATGATCGTCAAAGCGGCCGCCGCGGAGTTCCGCCGCAGCCGTTTCGATGGCGATCGCTAGCTCCGGCGTGAGCGCCCCAAGACGCCGATTGGCGCGCGCGGCAGCGAGCTTCTGGAGACCGGTTGCGTGGATGAGGCAGGCCGGGAAGCGCTCCGCGCCGATAGCGAAGACGGCGAGCGCGCGCTGAGTCTGGGCACCCCAATAGCGATCCGCCGGGACTTCGACCGCTCCGAAGGCATCGCGCTCGATCCGTGTCGCGGCGCTCATGACGTGCCTCCTCAGACGTGCGCAAAGATTTCCGGGCACAGACAGGCGATCGGATCCCGGAGCTCAGGTTTTTCCTCAAGCCCGAAGCCCGGCGCTTGCGTGGCCCTGACTTCGCCGCCGCCAATGAGGCACGCCAATGGATAGCCGCCGAAGGGCTGGAACACGCCGGGATAGGCCTCGCATCCGCCGAGACCGAGCCCGAGGACGATGTGCAGATTGATCAAGTGGCCGCCATGCGGCACGGCTTGGCGCCGCTCGAAGCCGTGCTCTTCCATAAGGTCGAGCATACGGCCGTATTCGCCGAGCCCGTAGGAGAGCCCGGCATCCATTTGAAAGAGATCGAGACCCCGACGGGCGCCGGCGAACAGCAGCAAGTTCTTCACGTCGGCGGCCGAAAACAGGTTCTCTCCGGTTGCGATCGCGCCAGGATAGACTTCGGCGATCCGGCGGTTGAGATCGAAATCGAGCGGATCGCCGATCTCCTCGTACCAACGAAGGCCATGAGGTGAGATCGCACGCGCGTAGGACAATCCGGTCTCGAGATCGAAGCGGCCGTTGGCATCGACGGCGAGGTTTTCGCCATTCCCCGCGACCTCCAGGGCAGCCTCGATCCGGGCAAGGTCCTCAGCAAGAGAGGCGCCGCCGATCTTCATCTTGAACGCCGTGAAGCCGAGGTCGCGATAACGCGAGAACTCCTCCTTGAGGCGAGCCGCGCTCTGCGACGGATAATAATAGCCGCCGGCCGCGTAGGCCGTCATCGTCGGCGCGACCTCTGCACGACCGAAGGCCCGGGCGATGGTGTGGCAGGCCGGCTCATCACCGAGCTTCGCGTTCAGGTCCCATATCGCGAGTTCGATCGCCGCCATCGCGGCGGCACGGTCGCCGTGGCCGCCGGGCTTCTCGTTGCGCATCCCGACATGGACGACTTTCGCGGGATCGAACCGGCGACCGTCGTCGGCAAGAAGGTCCTTAGGCTGCGCAGCGCGCAGTCTCGGAATGATCCGGTCGCACAGGATGCCGCGCTGCGCGAAGCGGCCGATGGAGTTGAAGGCGAGGCCAATGACGGGTTTGCCATTCCGCAAGACATCCGAAACCACGGCGACCAGCGACACGTCGTGTTCGGCGAAGCTGACGACCGCGTTCGCGACGTCGCCTTCGAGACGGACGGAGAGTTCGCGGACATCGACGATCTTCATCGGTAAATGTCTTCGAACGATGGCAGCGGGTGTTGGTCGGCTGTCTGCCCGGTCACATCCGGGCAGACACGTGGCGCTTGCTGGACGTCACTGTGCGCCGACGACGCCGGCAGCCTTGATGACGGGTCCCCACTTGTCGATCTCGGCCTTGAGATGCGCAGCGAGCGCGGCAGGCTGGGCCCGATCCGGCGAGACAGGGTCGGCACCGAGCGCGGCGAGTCGATCCTTGACGATCTTGTCCTTCAGCGCCTCGTTGAGCGCGCCGACCAGCTTGTCGACGATCGGCTTCGGCGTTCCCTTTGGAGCGAACAGCCCGTACCACACGGTGTAGGTGAAGCCCGGGAGACCGGCTTCCGCCGTGGTGGGCAGGTTCGGCAGCGCGTTCGCCTTTTGCGTGCTGGTGACGGCGTAGCCCTTGATCGTTCCGGCCTCGACGTTGCTCACCACATTGACGATCTGGTCGCACATGAAATCGACTTGCCCGCCCATGAGGTCGTTCATGGCAGGACCGGTGCCGCGATAGGCGACTTGCGTGAGCTTGGTGTCGATGGCCGACGCAAAGAGCAGCCCACAAAGATGCGAGGCCGAACCGATGCCTGCATGGGAGTAGTTCACCTTGTCCTTGTTCGCTTTGACGTGCGCGATCAGCTCGGCGAGATCCTTTGCCGGAAAGTCCTTCTTCGCGACGAAAGCCGAGGGAAGATCGACGACCAGCCCGATCGGCTCGAAATCCTTCATCGGATCGTATTTCAGCTTCGGATAGAGCGCGGGGTTGGTGGCGTGGCTGATATGGATCAGGAGCAGGTTGTATCCATCGGGCGAGGCCGAGGCGATCTTGGCGCTTCCAATCGAGCCGCCGGCGCCGGCGATGTTCTCGACGATGACCTGCTGTTTCAGGACAGGCGTCATTCCTTGCGCGATCAGGCGTGCGATGGTGTCGCCTGGTCCTCCGGCTGCAAATGGCATCACCATCGTCACCGGCCGAGTCGGGTAGTCCTGGGCCCAAGCACCGGTGGCGCTTGCGACGGAGAGTAGGGCGGCTGCCCTCATTATCTTGGCGAACATGGTCATCCTCCTGGGGCGATGTGCTCCCTCTCTCTGTCCGTGGGTTTACGAGCGCAATCCGGCCGACTGTTGCAACACCTTGTCGACCATCTCGGGGGCGAGCCCGAGATAGTTTGCCGGGCTCGTCATCCGGTCGAGGGCAGCCCGGTCGAAATGCTTTGAAACCTCAGGGTCCTGCGCAAGCACCTCCGCCAGCGCGCCTCCCTGTTCGTTGACGATGCGGCATGAGGCGTAGACGACGTCGTGCGCCTGCTGCCGGCCCATGAGGGGGGCCAAGTGCATCATGACCGCCTCCGCCACGATCAGGCCCTTCGACATGTCGAGGTTCCGGGCCATGCGGGCCTCGTCGACGATGAGGCCGCCGAGGGCGAACTTCGCCTGGTGAAGCGCGCCGGCGGTCAGCACAAAGGCTTCCGGGATGGCCATCCACTCGGCATGCCAGGGGCCGGTGGCGCGCTCGAAGTCGTGAATCATGGCGTCCAGCATCAATCCGGCGTGCTGGCGCACCCCTTTGGCCGCTGCCAGCATCAGTTCCGACGAGATCGGATTGCGTTTCTGGGGCATCGTCGAAGACGCGCCGCGGCCCTTGACGAAAGGCTCGTAAACCTCGGCGAACTCCGTCGACGCCATGATCATGACGTCGAGCGCAATCTTGCCGAGCGAGCCGGTGACGAGGCCGAGGAAGTTGATCGTCTCGGCAAGGCCGTCGCGGGCGACGTGCCAGGTCGAGACCGGAACGCCAAGCCCCAGCTCCTCGCAAAAGGCTTTCTGCACGTCGAGGCCCTTGTCGCCGAGTGAGGCAAGGGTGCCGGCGGCACCGGCGAACTCGCCGACGAGCACCCGCGGCCGGAGTTGCTCGAGCCGCTCCGCGTGGCGGTCGAACATGGCGAGCCAGATCGCCGTCTTGTAGCCGAAGGTGATCGGCAGCGCCTGCTGAAGATGGGTGCGGCCGGCCATGGGCGTGTTGCGGTGGCGCCGCGATAGGTCGGCCAGAATGCCGCACAGGGCGGTTATGTCGTCCTCGATGATGCGCAGTCCTTCGCGGACCTGCATCGCAACGGCCGTATCCATGATGTCCTGGGTCGTCGCGCCCCAGTGCACGTAGCGGCCGGCCTCGCCGCATTGTTTCACGAGCTGATGCACGAGCGGGAGGATCGGATAGCCGACGATGTCGGTTTCGTGCCGGAGCAGGTCGAAGTCGAGCGCCTCGACATTCGAGCGGGCCGCAATCTCCTTGGCCGCGCCTTCGGGGATGACGCCGCATCGCGCCTCGGCCTTCGCCAAAGCCACCTCGACCTCGACGTATCGGGAGATCAGCGCCAGGTCCGAGAAGACGTCCCGCATGCGCGGCGTGCCGAAGGCGTCCCGGAAAAGGATGGAATCAAGAACCGTGGTGGCGGTTGGTGGTGCCGAACGGACCATGAGCTTCCTCTCCCGGAGCGGGCGCCATTCCTAAATATGTTCCAACATATTGCGCATTGCCATATGTTCCAACATATTGTCAAGTGCCCTCAAGGTCTGGTCGGAGGTCGACGTTGAGCCAAACCCGATATGCCCAAGTGGCGCATGATCTCGTGGAGGCGATCACGAAGGGGCGCTTCCAGGTCGGTTCCTTGCTTCCGACCGAGCTCGAGCTGTGCGAGCAATACAGCGCGAGCCGCAACACCGTCCGGGCCGCCTTGAAGGAACTGCAGGATCTTGGCCTCGTCTCCCGGCGCAAGCGGGCCGGGACACGAGTCGAGTCCGCATCGCCGACAGCCGGCTACCGCCAGTCTCTCGCTTCTGTCGAAGACCTCATCCAGTTCGGCACGGCGCATCGTCGGGTCGTGCGGCAAATCGAGAGCGTGGTGGCCCCCCGCCGTCTCGCGCGGGAACTCGGCTGTGTGCCGGGCCGGCGCTGGCTCCGGATTTCAAGTCTGCGGATCGGATCCGAGGCCGACGCTCTGCCGATCGGTTGGACCGACGTCTATGTCGACGAGGCCTACGCTGACCTCCGCAACGACATGAAGGCGAAGCCGGCTGTTCTGATCAGCTCCCTGATCGAACAGCGATACGGCAGGCGGGCCGCCGAGATCCGCCAGGACGTCATCGCCACAACGGTGCCAGAGCGCCTGGCCGAGGAACTGAAGACGGAAGCCGGCGCGCCTGCCTTGAAGGTCTTGCGCCACTACATCGACTCGGCCAACGAGACCTTTGAGATTTCGGTGACGATCCATCCCGCCGATCGGTTCACGTTCTCGTTGCGGCTACGACGGCAGCGCGAAACCGCGGCGAGGGGTCTCGAGCCGTAACCGGACAGCATCGCAGCGGACGGAACCCGCATGCAAAGCGCGGCGCGGCGGATCCGTGAGCTTGTCAGATTCGTGGAATTTGGAGCGGGCGAAGGGATTCGAACCCTCGACCCCAACCTTGGCAAGGTTGTGCTCTACCCCTGAGCTACACCCGCGCTCCGCGGCGCCGGGGCGCCGTTGCGAGGCGCTCCATGTGCCTCAACCGGCGCGAGAATTCAAGGGGCGATCTTTTCGCGATGGCCCGGGGCGCGCGATCGGCGCCGATGTCGCATCCGGCCGGACAGGAGGCGTGCGCGCTTGAGCCGGCGCGCGCCCGCCGCTAGAAGCGGCGCCGCTCAAGGCGCCACCATGTCCCCCGCCACCCCGGCCGATCTCTTCGCCTTCTTCGAAAAGCTCGGCATCGCCGCCGAGACGGCCGAGCACGCGCCGGTCTTCACCGTGGCGGAGTCGCGGGCGATCAAGGCGGCGATCCCGGGCGGGCATTCCAAGAACCTGTTCCTCAAGGACCGCAAGGGCCGCCTGTTCCTCGTCGTCGCGCGGGACGAGACCGCCATCGACCTGAAGCGGCTGCACGAGGCGATCGGCGCGGCGGGGCGGCTGTCGTTCGGCTCGGCCGAGCTGTTGCGCGAGACGCTCGGCGTCGAGCCGGGCTCGGTGACGCCCTTCGCGCTTCTCAACGACGTGGACGGGCGGGTCGCCGTCGTGCTCGACGCGGCGCTGATGGCCTTCACGCGCGTCAATTTCCATCCCCTCGTCAACTCGATGACGACGACCGTGGATGGGGACGACCTGATCGCCTTCCTCAGGGCCACCGGGCACGAGCCGCGGGTGCTTGCCTTGCCGGAACCGCTCCCCGAGGCTAGCCAGAACGGCTCGGCGGCCCCATCTTGAGGCCCAGTCACGCCCCTTCATTTCAGTTTCAGCCGAGGACGACGATGCTCGCCGAAAGCCCGACCGCGCAGGACGCGCTGATCAAGGACACGACCACGGCCGAGTTCCGCCAGGACGTGATCGCCGAATCCATGAAGCAGCCGGTGCTGGTCGATTTCTGGGCGCCGTGGTGCGGGCCCTGCAAGCAGCTGGGCCCGATCATCGAAAAGGCCGTCCGCGATGCCGGCGGCAAGGTGAAACTGGTCAAGATGAACACTGACGAGCACCCGACCATCGC
>DASQLE010000482.1:0-2050 GCA_035630175.1 Beijerinckiaceae bacterium | reverse complement strand
CATCCGCCGCACCGATGGTGGCGCCGAACTGATGTTCGGCTCGCAGATTCAGACGGTCGATCAGGCAATGGCCGCCCAGGTCTTGGGGCTCAAGCCCGAGCAGGTCGGCGTCAAGACGCTGCTGGCCGGCGGCAGCTTCGGCCGGCGGGGACCCCGCACGCCGACATGGCGCGCGAGGCAGCCGAGGTCCTGAAGGCGTCGAAGCACAAAGGCCCGATCAAGGTGGTGTGGACGCGCGAGGACGACATCCAAGGCGGGCGTTACCGGCCGTTCTTCGTGCATCGCATCCGCGCCGCCCTCGACGACAAGGGCGACATCTCCGGGTGGGAGCAGGTCGTCGTCGGGCAATCCTTCCTGAAGGGCTCGCCCTTCGAAGGCATGATCAAGAACAACATCGATCCGAGCATGACGGAGGGCGCCGACACGCTGCCCTACGCCGTGCCGAACCTTCACGTTTCGGCCCATGTCGCCGAGGTCGGCGTGCCGACCCTGTGGTGGCGTTCGGTCGGGCATACCCACACGGCCTTCTCGACGGAGACGTTCTTCGACGAGCTCGCCGTGGCGGCGGGCGCCGACCCGCTCGAGATGCGCCGCCGGCTGCTCAAGGATCATCCCCGCCTCCTCGCCGTGCTCAACCTCGCGGCCGAAAAGGCCGGTTGGGGCGCTCGGCTGCCGGCGGGGCGGGCGCTCGGCGTCGCCATCCAGGAATCCTTCAAGAGCTACGTCGCGCAGGTGGCGGAGGTGTCGAAGGGCGAGGACGGGCTGCCGCGCGTGCACCGCGTCGTCTGCGCCGTCGATTGCGGCATCGCCGTCAACCCCGACGTGGTCCGGGCGCAGATGGAAGGTGGCATCGGCTACGGGCTTTCGGCCGCCCTCTATAGCGCCATCGATCTCGACCGCGGCGTCGTGGTGCAGTCGAACTTCCACGATTACCGCACCTTGCGCATCCACGAGATGCCGCGCGTCGAGGTCCACATCGTTCCCTCGACGGAAAAGCCGACGGGCGTCGGCGAGCCGGGCGTGCCGCCGATCGCGCCCGCGGTCGCCAATGCCTGGATGAAGCTGACGGGCCAGCGCATCCACCGGCTGCCCTTCATCCGCGCCGTTGCCTGAAGGAGAATGCGGTGCTTGCCAGAACCGTCGTCTTCGCCCTTGCCGCACTCGCCGGAACAGCTGGCTTCGCGTTTGCTCAAGACAAGAGCCGCGAGCTGAGGCCACCCAGCGCGTTCGACACCATCGCCGACGGGCGCGAGCGCTCGCTCGCGCTGATCACCGAAGCCGGCAAGGTGCTGATGCACCCGCGCTGCGTGAACTGCCATCCGGCCACCGAGCGCCCGCTGCAAGGCGCGAACATGCAGCCGCACCAGCCGCTTGTCGTGCGCGGGCCCGACAACCACGGCGCACCGGGCATGCGCTGCGAGACTTGCCACGGCCTCGCTAATTACGACCCAGGCCGCGTGCCGGGGCACCCGCTCTGGCATGTGGCGCCGATCGAGATGGCTTGGGAGAACAAGAGCCTCGGCGAGATCTGCGAGCAGATCAAGGATCCCGCCCGCAATGGCCGCAAGGACATGGCACGCTTGATCCACCACATGGCCGAGGATTCGCTCGTCGGGTGGGGCTGGAACCCTGGCGCTGGGCGCGAGCCCGCTCCCGGCACGCAGAAGATCTTCGGCGATCTCATCAAGGCTTGGGCGGAAACCGGCGCCGCCTGTCCTCGCGCCGGCACACCCTGAGCGGGTGCCTCGATCTCACTCGGTTGGTCATGTTCGATGCGAGGTCTAAGCTGCACTTAGCGAGTTGGCTTGCGAAAGCCTGCCGCGGCTCTTTGTTCGTTGCATCATCTGATTCAGGGTCCGTGGCACACTTCGCCCAATGACGCCAAGGAACATCCCGGTCGGCGAGGGATCGGTCATCGTCGCATCGGTCCATCACCTCCTGTCCGGAGCATAAGATCATGATTGTTGTGTCTCCGCCGGCACCATCGACTCCCCGTCGAGCCTCGCGGGCGCTTGTGCTCGCGGGCGCGATCGGCGGATGGCTCGGCTCT
>DASQLE010000481.1:0-2805 GCA_035630175.1 Beijerinckiaceae bacterium | reverse complement strand
CGGCGTCTAGAACGGTAACAGGATGTCCATGACCTGCTGGCCGTAGCGCGGCTGCTGCACGTCGGTGATCTGGCCGCGCCCGCCATAAGCGATGCGCGCCTGCGCGATCTTCGTGGAATCGACGGTGTTGTCGGCTTCGATGTCCTCCGGTCGCACGACGCCGGCGACGATCAGCTCGCGCACCTCGAAATTGACGCGGATCTCCTGCTTGCCCTCGATGACCAGGTTGCTGTTCGGCAGCACCTGCGTCACCACCGCGGCCACGTTGGTGACGAGCTGCTCGGAGCGCCGGATCGAGCCGGAGCCGGTGCTGGAAGAATTCGAATCGGCGTTGACGAGCGCGTCGAGCTGCGTGCCGTCCGGCAGGAACTTGATGCCTTCGGCTTCGAGCCCGAACAGGTTCTGGGCGCCGAGGCCTTCCTCCGCCTTGCGCGAGCGGCTGGTCGAATTGTTGATCTGCGCCTGGTCGGTCACCTTGACCCGCACGGTGACGAGATCGCCGATCTGCTGGGCGCGCTGGTCCTTGAAGAAGGCGCGCGAGCCCTGCCGCCACAGCGAGTTCGACGCGAAGGATACCGGCTGCGGGTTGGGCATCGGCATGCGCACGGGCTTGTAGCCCGGCTGCGCCGTCGGGTCCTCGATCGACGACAGGACCGGCGGCTGGCCGACCCCGGCGAGGCGGTCGGCGGCCGCGCAGCCACCGAGACCGAAGCCGACAACGGCGAGCAGAGACAGGCGGGCCAGGGGGTGGCCGAGGCGGCGGGCGGACATGGCGGTACTGACGGGCGTGATCATGGCTTGGCCGTGAGGTTCGATGCGATGCGTCCAGGCAGGGGCGCGCTGACCGACACCTTGCCGGGCGCCACCACCTGCGCTTGCAAAATCTTCTTCGTTTGCGGATTGACGACCGCGATCATGTCGCCTTGTGCGCCCGCCGCAGACGCCGTGCCGCGCAGCGTCAGGACCATGCCGGGCACCTCGTAGACGATGGTCACGACGTCGCCGCGCGCGACGATCTCCGGGCGGGCGAGATCGCCGGCGCGCACCACGGTGCCGGCCTGCAGGGCGCGCCGCGCGACCTGCCCGGCCAAGGCGCGCGTCTCGAGCTGCGCGTCCGCCGGCAGGCTTTCCCTGACGCGCCGCTCGACGACGAAATCGGACGCCTGCGCCGTGTCGCCGCGGTTGAGCGCGCGCGTCAGCACGGCCGCATCGACGTATTCGAGCGCGACGCCGGTGACGCGCACGGAGACCTTGCCGGCGTTGCCGCCGACCGCGACGAGGGCCGACAAGCGGCGGCTGCGGCGGTCGTAGGTGATCTCTTCCGCCACCACGTCGCCCTCCGCGTCCGGCGCGATCGTCAGCGCGGGAGGCGTGCCGTCGAAGGTGACCGACAGCGCGCGCGCGTCGAGGCGGTGCTGCAGCTCGAGGGCGCGCTTCACGGCCGCCTCGATCTCGGCGGCGCCGATGCGGCGCGCGGCGCGCGTCACCACGATCTGGGTGCGTCCGCCGGCATCGATTGCGGCAAGGCCGAGCGGCCGGGCGGCCTCGAGAATGCGGCGGACCTGGACGGTGCCGGTCTGGCCGAGCCCGGGAGCGCGAAACAAGGCCGTGGCGGCGGCCGAAGCTGGCGCCCCCTCGACGAGGTCGCCGAGCGTCAGGATGTCCGCAGCGACGGTGACGTCGCCCTTGAGGACGAGGCGTTCTCCGGCAAAGGCGGCGGCGACCAGCCCGGCGCTGACGGCGAGCGCCAGCGCAAGGCGCAGGAGGATCATGAGGCTCATGCGGCCGGCGCGCTCGTAGTGCGCGAAGAGGAAGGAACGGGAGATCATGGCGGCGGTGCTCCTCAGCCTCTGAACATGTTGGTGGTGGACGAGAGCATCTGGTCGGCCGCCGTGATGACCTTGGAGTTCATCTCGTAGGCGCGCTGGGCGGCGATGAGCGAGGAGATCTCGGTGACGGCATTGACGTTGCCCTCTTCGAGATAGGCCTGCTGCAGGTTGCCGTACCCTTCCGTGCCGGGGGTGCCATCGACGGGCGGGCCCGACGCCGGCGTCTCGAGGAACAGGTTGTCGCCCATCGATTCGAGGCCGGCCTTGTTGACGAAGCGGGCGAGCTGGACCTGGCCGAGAACCTGCGGCTGCGTCTGGCCGGGGATGCTGGCCTGGACCTGGCCCTGCGCGCTGATGGTCACGCCCTTGGCGGTCTGCGGCACGGTGATGGCCGGCTCGACGATGTAGCCCTCGCGGGTCACCATCTGGCCTTGGCCGTCGAGCTCGAAGGAGCCGTCGCGGGTGTAGCCGGTGCGTCCGTCGGGCAGGCGGATGCGGAAGAAGCCTTCGCCGCGGATGGCGAGGTCGTATTCCTTCTCGGTCGAGGTCAGGTTGCCCTGGCTCATGACGCGCGGCGTCGAGCCGGTCTTCACGCCCGAGCCGATCTCGAGGCCGGCGGGCAGGACGGTGCCCTGGTCGGAGGTCTGCGATCCCGGCCGGCGCAGGGTCTCGTAGAGCAGATCCTGGAACTGTGCCCGCTGGCGCTTGTAGCCGGTGGTGCGCAGGTTGGCGATGTTGTTGGAGATGACCTGGACGTTGAGTTCCTGGGCCATCATGCCGGTGGCGGCGGTGTGGAGGGCACGCATGACGGGTCCTTTGGCTTAACCGTTATCGGCGAGCCGCGAGATCGCGGTCCGGCGGAGCTCATCCATGCGCCCGACCATGCCGGCGACGCTGGAATAGCTGCGGTTGACCTCGATGAGGCGGCTCATCTCGACCACCGGCCTGACGTTCGAGCGCTCGATGGCGCGCGGCT
>DASQLE010000480.1:0-10030 GCA_035630175.1 Beijerinckiaceae bacterium | reverse complement strand
TCTCCGCTCCCTACCGCATCAGCGACCGGCCGGCCGACCCGCGCGTTGGGCGCTTGGCGCGCATGCTGGCGCGCAATCCGGAGCGCGTCCTGAGGGGGTCCGACTGGCCGCATACGCCGGCGCATACGGGCAGCGGCGCGGCGAGCGACGAGGAGACGCCATACCGCAACCTCTGCACGCGCGACCTCCTCGGCGAAACGAAAGCCTGGTTTCCCGAGGCCGCCATGCAGCGCCGCCTTCTGGTCGACAATCCCGCCGCGCTCTACGGTTGGCCGGCCTGAAGCCGGGCGAGACCCGACTCAAGCAAACGGAGGAACGCCATGGCCGACCCACTCATCGCTCCTGACCAGCGATGGAGGACTTTTGCACGCAAGGCTTGCCGGGCTTGGCCGCTCGTCGCGCGGGCGGGCTTGGCCGCGGTTGTGCTCGGCGCCGGGATTGCCGCACATGCGTCGCCGGCCGCGGCGCAGGCTTATCCGAGCCGCGCCGTGACCTTCGTGGTCGGCTACGCACCGGGCGGCACCGGCGACGTCGTGGCGCGACTGATCGCGCAAAAGCTCGGCGGCGTCCTCGGCCAGTCGGTTGTGGTGGAGAACCGGGCCGGCGCCAGCGGCGCCATCGCGGCGCAAAGCGTGGCGCGCGCCGCCCCCGACGGCCACACCCTGCTCGTCGGGCAGACGGCGGAGATCGCCATCAACCAGCATCTCATGAAGGGGCTCGCCTACGATCCCGGCAAGGACCTGCAGCCGATCGCCCTGGCGGCGGTGGTGCCGCTCGGCCTCGTCGTGCCCGGCAAGGCCCCCTACGCGACCCTGCCGGAGCTCGTGAAAGCCGCCCGCGCGTCGAAACAGGGCCTTTCCTTCGCGTCGGCCGGCATCGGCACGCCGGGCCATTTCGCCGGCGAGCTCCTCAAGGCGAAGTCGCAGACGATCATGGCGCACGTGCCCTACAAGGGCGCCGGCCCGGCCCTCAACGACCTCATCGGCGGGCATGTCGATCTGTATTTTCCCGGGCTGCCGGCGGCCATGGCGAACGTCAAGGCGGGCCAGCTCAAGCTGCTGGCGGTGTCGTCGGCCAAGCGCTCGGCGGCGGCGCCCGACGTGCCGACCGTCGCCGAGGCCCTCGACGCGCCCGGCTTCGACCTGACGCTCTGGGCCGGCATCTTCGCGCCGCGCGGCACGCCGCCCGAGATCGTCGCGCGCCTCAACGCGGAGATCAACAAGATCCTGCAGCAGGCGGACACGCGCGATCGGATGATGACCGAAGGGGCCGATGTCGCGGCGCTGTCGGTCGAGCAATTCACCGCCTTCACCAACGCCGAGAGCGCAAAATATGCGCAGATCATCAAGGAAACCGGCGTCAAGGCGGAGTGAGGCGGATCGCCGGCGGTCGGACCCTGGAGGGAAAACGATGATGAGGCGACACAACCATCGGAACCGGGCGTCCGCCCCCGTCCTGCTGTTGGCGCTGGGCGCGGCGCTGGCAGGCGAGGCGCGCGGCCAGACCGGCGGCGAGGCGGTAACCGCGCCGAAGCGCTTCGTCACGCAAGGCCTAGCCAAGACGGTGACCGACAACCTGTTCAAATGCGAGGTCAAGGTCACCAATCACCGCGTCAGCGCCGTCGGGACGATCACGGCCGCCGACGGAACGACGCTGACGGTGCCGGCGGAGACGCGCTTTCAGACGGAGCAGAAGCTCCCCGACCTGTTCAACGAGTGCAACAAGGCAACGCCAACGACGCTCGGCGAGGTCGACATCGACAAGGTTCCGGTGGTCGAGATCGACGCGGACGGCGAGGTCGTGACGGGCACGATCGTCGCCGACAATTATTTCGAGGTCTATGTCAACGGCAAGCTGGTCGGCGTCGACGCGGTGCCGTTCACGCCGTTCAACTCCGCCATCGTCCGGTTCAAGGCGAAGCGCCCCTACACCTACGCCCTCAAGCTGGTCGATTGGGAGGAGAAGCTCGGAATCGGCATGGAGAAGATGCCGGACAACGATTGGCACCCCGGCGACGGCGGCGTCATCGCCCGCTTCAGCGACGGCACCGTCACCGACAGCTCCTGGAAGGCGCAGTCCTTCTACATCGCCCCGCTCGCCAGCCCGGACGACGTGATCGAGAAGGGCAACGTGCACGACACGACCAAGCTCGGGCGCACGCATCCCCTGAAGACCAAGCCGGCCTGCCGGGAGCAATGCTACGCGGTGCATTACCCGATGCCGGACACCTGGTCGGCGGCCGCGTTCGACGACCGCGCCTGGCCGCGCGCCTACGAATACACCGACGAGGATATCGGCGTGACGACGCTGACGGCCTATACGCGCTACCCGGATGCGTTCGACGGCGCGCGTTGGATCTGGACGGTCAACCTCGTCCATGACAACGTCGTCCTGGCGAGGAAAACGGTGCGGTAACGCGGTGGAAGCGGCGTGCCTGCCGATGGCGCATTTTCATCAAACCGCCATCGACATGAACCATCGTCGCGAGCAGGCCCGCCGAGCGAAGGAGCGACCCGTGACACGCGCAACCCTCTCACTCATTCTGGTCGGGGCGTTCTGGGCGGGAGCCATGACGCCGGCGCCGGCTCAGGAGCGCACGCTCACGGGCGAGCGCGCGCTGGTCGTCGGCCACCGCGGCGCCAGCGGTACCCTGCCCGAGCACACGGTCGAGGCCTATCGCCTCGCGGTCGAGCAGGGCGCCGATTTCATCGAGCCCGATCTCGTCTCGACCAAGGACGGCGTCCTCATCGCCCGGCACGAGCCGATGCTGTCGGGCACGACCGATGTCGCCGAGCGCGCGGATCTCGCGCAACGCAAGCGAACACGGCTCGTCGACGGGGTCGAGACGAACGATTGGTTCGCCGGCGACTTCACGCTTGCCGAGATCAAGGGGCTCCGCGCCAAGCAGGCCATGGCGGAGCGCGACCAAGCGCATAACGGCAAATACCAGATCCCGACCCTGCAGGAGGTCATCGACCTGGCCAAATCGGAATCGGCGCGGCTGGGACGTCCGATCGGCATCTATCCCGAGACCAAGCACCCGCTGTTCCACGCCGCCATCGGCCTGCCGCTCGAGGACCGCCTGGTCGAGGCGCTGCACAAGGCCGGCTGGAGCGACAAGAGCGCGCCGGCGATCATCCAGAGCTTCGAGACGGCCAACCTAAAGTATCTGCGCACGCGGACGCAGCTCCGGCTCGTGCAGCTCGTCGACGCCGACGATGTCGACAAGGACGGCGCCATCGTCCTCGCGCCGCCGCTCGACCGCCCCTACGATTTCGTCGTCAGCGGCGACAAGCGCAGCTTCAAGGATCTCGTGACCCGCGAAGGACTCGCCGAGATCAAAACCTACGCGGATGGAGTCGGGCCGTGGAAGCCGTATATCCTTCCCTCGCGCCAGCTTGACAGCAACGGCGACGGCAAGCCCGACGACCTCAACGCGGACGGGCGCACGGACGAGCGCGATCGGGTTCTGATGCCGCCGACGAGCCTGGTGCGGGACGCCCATGCGGCCGGCTTGTTCGTTCATACCTGGACGTTCCGCAGCGAGCCGCGCCGCCTCGCCTCCGATTTCAAAGGCGATCCGGCGGGCGAGTACAAGGCGTTCTACGCGCTCGGCATCGATGGCCTCTTCAGCGACTTCCCGGACGCGGCGGTCAAGGCGCGCTGAGTCCAGGTCAGCGTGCCTTGAGTCTCAGCGGCTCGGCGCCGTGCCGGGCCGTTCAGCCAGCTCCGCCAGAATCCTGTGCGCGGCCCTCACGCGCAGCGCGTTGGGATAGTATTTGTTCGCTAGCAGCACGACGCCGATACGCTTGGCGGGCACGAAGGCGACGTAGGCGCCGAAGCCGTTGGTCGAGCCGGTCTTGTTGAGGAGCATGTTGCCGTCAGGAGGCATCGGCGGCTCGAGTTTCGCCGACCTGTTGGGCTTCAGGCTGATCTCGGTCGAGTTGCCGGCAAGAAGTTGCTCGAGGTCCGTCGGGTAAGGGTACATCTCCCATGCCAGGCCCTGCGTCATGGCGCCGACCCTGTGATACCCGGTATGCGTCGCGGCGATCGCCCGCCGCAGCGAATCTTCGAGCCCTACCCCGTCGATGTTCGCCTCGACGAAGCGGATCATGTCGGCCGCCGTGGTCTTCACCCCATACGCTTCCGCGTCCAAAACGCCCGGGTTCACTCGGATGGGCTTGCCCTCTTTCGAGTAGCCGAAGGCATAGTCGCCCATCCGCTCGCGGGGAACCTTGATGAAGGTGTGCTGCAGCCCGAGCATCGGGAAGAGCTTGCCCTGCATGATCTCCTGGAAGGACGCGCCCATGCTCCTCGCAGTGAGATGGCCGAGGAGCCCGATGCTCGGGTTCGAGTAGACGCGATGGGTCCCCGGGGCGTAGGCCGGACGCCAAGTCCGGAAGTAGGCGATCATCGTGTCCAGGTCCGTGACCTCGTCGGGGAACTGCAAAGGCAGCCCGCCCGGCGTGTAGGTCGCGAGATCGAGGAGGCTGATCTGGTCGAAGCTGCTGCCGGCGAGCGCCGGCAGATGCATGCTCGCCTTGTCGGAGAGCGACAGGGAGCCGACCGTCTGGGCGTAGGCTCCGAGAGTCGCGGTCAGCGTCTTGCTGACCGAGCCGATCTCGAAGATCGTTTTCTCGGAAACCCTCCGCCCGCTCTCCTTCGAGGCGACGCCGAAGTTGAAGAAATACTGCCTTCCTTCGCTCGTGACGGCGACGGCCAGCCCCGGTACATCGTGCTCCTTCATGATGGGCTGGATCGTCTCCTTCACGAGGCGATCGAGCTGGCGCGGGCTTTCGCCTCCGACCGTTTGCGCGTTCGCCTGCCAGGAGAGCAGCGCAGCCGAGAATAAGCCGAGCGCGCGGAGCGAGAACGTTGTCTTTCTCAGAAACTGCATCGATGAACCGTCTCCTTCTTGATCAGGGCCTCGCAAAGCTGCTGCCGTGCCCGCACGGTCTATGTTCGCCATTGAAATTCGGGTGTCGACCCTGCTTCGCACAAACGATCGATCCTTGACAGAGCCATGGCGAAAGCAGCGAATCGACATCGAGGTCACGGGCGGACATCATGCGGAAGGGCGCCTGCCGAGGACGCCTGCCGGCGGCGCATACCGCCACCGGCTTTCGGTCCGCTGCCGGAGCATGATGCCGAAAAGTGGACACCACTTTCGGATGAACATCATGCTCGATTTTTGGAATCGATCACGTTCATGCATTTTGATTGATTCAATCAAAATGCATCGTGATCTTGCGCGGGTTACAGGACCTCGAGCTGGGTGAAGCGCACCGGCAGGCCGTCGAGCACCGTCGCGCGCCCGTTGCCGTTCTTCTCAACCACCGTGAGCCGCTGCTCCTCGACGGAGCCGAGCGGCATCACGAGGCGCCCGGCCGGCTTGAGCTGATCGACGAGAGAAGCGGGCGGCTGAGCGGCGGCGGCGGCGACCACGATCTTGTCGAAAGGCGCATGTTCGGCCCAGCCGCGCGAGCCGTCCCCGACGCGGATGCCGACATTCGTGTAAGCGAGGCGCTTGAGGCGCGCCTCGGCCTCGGCCGCGAACTCTTCGACGATCTCGACGCTCCACACCTGGCGGACGAGCAGGGACAGGATGGCCGCCTGATAGCCGAGGCCCGTGCCGATATCGAGCACGACGTCGTCCGGCTCGGGCGCGAGCAGGTCGGTCATGAGCGCGACGATGAAGGGCTGCGAGATCGTCTTGTCGAAGCCGATCGGCAACGGCATGTCCTGATAGGCGTGCAGGGCCAGCGGCGTCGGCACGAACAGGTGCCGCGGCACCTCGCGCATCGCCGCCATGACGCGCGCGTCGAACGCGGCCCGGCCGATCTCGTCGCCGGCGAGGTCCGCATGCATCGCGATCACGTCGGCCATGTGCCGGCGAAGGATCGCGAAATGCGCTTCGGTCATGGGCTTCATGGCAGGCCTCTCCCGATGCGTCGCGCCCGATCCCGAGCCGATCAGGTCCGTGCCTCGCAGTCGACGCGAACAGAGCGCGTTGCAACTCGACGCGTCAATCCCGGCCTTGATACGCAGGGCGGCCCCTCGCCCTCACGCTGGCGGGAATCGGTCCGGCACGGGACGGCACCGCGGCATAACCGGGCGCGCCGCGGGCGCGAGAGCCGAGGTCGTCGATCAATTGCTCGAGAACCGCTGAGCCGAGGTCGGCGCGCGTTGCGAGGTAATAGGTCTCCGTCCCGAGCGGCACGAAGCTCAAGCGGAACGCATCGGCGACGGCGCGCACGCCGAGGCCGACATCGGCGGCGCCCGACGCGATCATCGCGCCGATCGCCTGATGGGTGAACTCCTCGACCTCGTAGCCGACGATGCGGCTCGCCGCGAGGTCCGCGCCCGCCAGCAGGCGGTCGAACCAGCCCCGGGTGCCCGATCCCCTCTGCCGGTTGACGAAGCGGGCTGCCGTCCGGGCGATATCCTCGACCGAGCGGATGCCGAGAGGATTGCCGGCCGCCACGATCAAGCCCTGCTCACGCCTGAAGAGAGGGTGCACGAGCAGGCCCGGATTGCGCAGACGCGCCGGCAGGGCTGAGTCGCCGTCCGCCGCCTCGGGTCCGAAATGGCATCCTGCCGCATCCGACGCGCCGCTCAGGAAGCGATCGATCGCCTGCTCGGTGCCGGTGATGACGACATCGATCCCGATGCGATCCTTCACGGTCTCGATGAGGAGAGGATCGTGGCTGGCCGCGATCTGCAGCCTCTCGGACTTGGCGATCGGCAGGCTCGCCAACCGCGTCTGCAGCTACCGCTCCTGTGCTGCCAGGGGCGCTTCCAGCTCGCGGAACGGCGCCTGCAGCGCCTGCCGCACCGCCTCGCCGAAATCCGTCAGCACGGAGCCGTGCCCTTTCGTCTTGCGCACGAGCGGCCGGCCGAACGCCTTTTCGAGGATCAGCACCCGGCCCCAGGCCGAGCGATAGGAGACGCCGAGGCGCTCGGCTGCGGCGCGGACCGAACGATCGTTGGCGACGGCGTCGAGGATGGCGATCGTCTGCCCCACCGGGACGTCATGGCCGTTCAGCTTCATGAGGCCGCCCAGCCTGAGTTCCACCTGCATATGCAGCCCACTTCATATTGATCCTGGTCGCGCCGGCATAGCATACCCGCAGGGCGGCGCGAACCTGACCTCAGCCTTGCGTCGGTCGAGAGGGAAGAACTGCCATGCAACACGTCCGTAGCAACCTGTTCGGACTTGCCCTCGCCGCGCTGGCGACGCTGCCTGCCTTTGCCCAGGCCCCGCGCGCGATCACGGTCGCTTCGACGACCTCGACGGAGCAATCGGGCTTGTTCGGCCACCTCCTGCCGCGCTTCACGGAGAAGACCGGCATCGACGTGAAGGTCGTCGCGCTCGGCACCGGACAGGCGCTCGATATCGGGCGCCGGGGCGACGCCGACGTGGTCTTCGTTCACGACAAGGCGGCGGAAGAGAAATTCGTGGCGGAGGGTTTCGCGACCAAGCGCCAGGAGGTCATGTATAACGACTTCGTCATCGTCGGCCCTAAGGCGGATCCGGCCAAGGCGACTGGCCGCGACGTGCTCGACGGCCTGCGCCGCATCGCCGCCGCGAAGGCTCCCTTCATCTCGCGCGGCGACCGCTCCGGCACGCACGCGGCGGAGCTGCGCTACTGGACGGACGCCGGCATCGATCTCGCCGCCGTCAAGGGCGACTGGTACAAGGAGATCGGCCAAGGCATGGGGCCCGCCCTCAACACCGCCTCGGCCGAGAACGCCTATGTGCTGACGGACCGGGGCACCTGGCTGTCGTTCAAGAACCGCGGCGATCTCACCGTCCTGGTCGAGGGCGATCGGCGCCTCTTCAACCAATACGGCGTCATGCTCGTGAATCCGGCCAAGCACGCGCATGTGAAGGCGGCCGACGGCCAGTCCTTCATCGACTGGCTCGTCTCCCCGGAAGGGCAGAAGACGATCGCCGAATACAAGATCGGCGGCGAGCAGTTGTTCTTCCCGAACGCGAGCGGCGCGCCGCGGTCATGATCCGCGCGATCCTCGTTGCGGTTGCCGGATTGATGACCGCCACGACAGGCAAAGCCGCGGAGCCTGTTCTCCTGCACGCCGCCGGCAGCTTGCGCGCTGCCATGACCGAGGTCGCGCAGGCCTTCGAGAAAGCCGGCGGCGCCCCGGTCGCGACCAAGTTCGGAGCCTCCGGCCTGCTCCGCGACGAGATCGCCGGCGGCGTGCGGGCGGAGGTGTTCGCGTCGGCCAACTTGGAGCATCCGCAGGCCTTGGCTGAGGCGGGGCGGAGCGGGCCGGTGGTGCTGTTCGCCCGCAACCGGCTCTGCGCCCTGGCGCGGCCGGGGCTCGACGTCACGACCGAGACCCTCGTCGCCCGCATGCTCGATCCGGCCGTCAAGCTCGGCACCTCGACCCCGAAGGCGGACCCTTCGGGCGATTACGCCTGGGAGGCGTTCCGCAAGATCGAGGCCGTGCGGCCGGGCAGCTTCGCAGCGCTCGACGCCAAGGCGCTGCAGTTGACCGGCGGTCCGACGAGCCCGAAGCCGCCGCCCGATCGGAGCCTCTACGGGCTGATCGTCGAGCGCGGCGACGCGGACCTGTTTCTCACGTATTGCACCAATGCGCGCGCCGCCGTCGCGGAGGTGCGCGACGCCCGCGTCATCGAGCTTCCGGAGGCCGTCGCCGTCGGGGCCGATTACGGCCTCACGGTCATGAACGGCGCCTCGGCCGCCGCCCTGCGGCTCGCCCTGTTCATCCTCTCCGCCGAGGGACAGCGCCTCATCGCCGCGCATGGTTTTGCCGCGCCGAACCTCGTGCAGCCGGGGCAGAAGTCACCGGGCTGAATGTGGTAAGGGAAGCCCCGAGACAACGACACGGGGAGACCAGCATGGACGAAGACCGCTTCAACATGGCTATCCGCAAGTTCCTGAAAGAGGTGGGCGTGACCTCGCAGCGCGAGGTCGAACGGGTGGTTCGCGAGGGTGAGGCCAAGGGATCGACCCTGCGCCTCACGATGACCCTGACATCCGACGACGCGCCCTCCCTCAAGCACGTCGTCGAGACGACGATCAGCATCGCGTGACGACCGGCACCATGTGGATCAGCGCGCGCAACCGCCTCAAGGGCTGCATCGTCGAGGTCAAGAAGGGCCAGACCACGGCGCATGTGCGCATCGACGTGAACGGCACGATCGTCACGGCGGCGATCACCAACGAGGCCGTCGACGAGCTCGGCCTGAAGGTCGGGCAGGAAGCCTATGCGGTCGTCAAGGCCTCCGACGTCATGATCGGGGTCGACGGGTAGCGATGCTCAGCCGCCGCAGCGTTCTGGCCGGGATGGCGGGCGCCGCCTGGCCCTTCGCTGCCGGCGCCGAGGAGACCGTCGCCGACGCCGCGGGGCGCCGCATGGCCGTGCCGCCCCGCGTCGAGCGGGTGTTTCCGGCCGGCCCGCCGGCGGCGATCATGCTCTACACGCTGGCCCCCGACCTCCTGCTCGGCTGGCCGCGCGCCAATCGTCCCGAAGAGCGCGCCTTCCTCCTCCCCGAGATCGGCGCCCGGCCGGAGCTCGGCCGCCTGACCGGCCGCGGCAGCACGGCCAATCTCGAGGAGGTGCTGCAGCTCAAGCCGGACCTCATCCTCGACATCGGCTCGACCACCGCCACCTACGTGTCGCTCGCCGATCGGGTGCAGGCTCAGACGGGCATCCCCTACGCGCTCCTCGACGGCCGGCTCGACGGGATCGCGCAGGCGTACCGCACGCTCGGCGCGCTCGTCCGGCGCGAGGGCGAGGCGGCCGGGCTGGCCGCGTATGCGGAAGCGACGCAGCGGGTTGTGGCGGAGCGCGTCGCCGCCGTCCCGGCCGAGGCGCGTCCCCGCATCTATTACGCCCGCGGTCCGCGTGGCCTCGAAACGGCGCTGTCCGGCTCGATCAATGTCGAATCGATCGCCGTGATGGGTGCCCGCAACGTCGCCGGCGGCCAGCCCGGAGGCCTTGCCACCGTGTCGCTCGAACAGGTGCTCGCCTGGGACCCGGA
>DASQLE010000479.1:0-9447 GCA_035630175.1 Beijerinckiaceae bacterium | reverse complement strand
CCGGTGATGTTGCCGCCGGGCTGCGACAGGCTCTGCACGAAGCCGGCGCCGACCGGATCGGTCACCACCAGGAACACGATCGGGACCGTCTTCGTGAGCTGTTGAGCGGCCGCAAGCCCCAGCGTGCCGTTGGCGACGATCACGTCGGCCGGCTGTTCGACGAGGTCTCGCGCGTGCGTCTTGGCCCGCTCGTGATCGCCTCCGTACCAGCGCACGTCGAGCCGGACATTGCTGCCGTCGTTCCAGCCGAGACCTTGCAGACTCTGGCGGAAGCTGGCGACGCGCTCCAAACCTTCGCGATCACCCTCGGCGTTCAGCATCATCAGGCCGATGACGCGCATGCGGCTCGACGGCTGCGCCGCGGCCGCGAAGGGCCAAGCCGCGGCACCGGCGACAAGACCAATGACCTCGCGCCGCCTCATTCGATCACCTCATCGGCCTGGGCGAGGAGCGTCGCCGGCACGGCCAAAGCGAGCGCCCGTGCGGTCTTCAAGTTGACGACGAGTTCCAGCCTCGCCGATTGCTCGACGGGAAGATCGCCCGGCCGCTCGCCTTTGAGGATACGGTCCACGTAGCTCGCCGCCTTGCGCACGAGGGCTTGCACGTCCGGTCCATAGGAGAGGAGGCCGCCGGCCGCGACGAAGTCGCGCCATCCATACATGGTCGGCAACCGGTGGCGAGCCGCTTGCTCGATGATGAGGTCCCTGTTGAGCTCCACGAAACCGTGCGTGAACAGGATCATCCCATCGGCGCCCTCGCGCACCGCTGCCGCGAAGGCGTCGTCCAGGTCTTCAGGCTGACGCGCGGCCAGCGGCTGCAACGTCGTGCTCATGGCGCGGGCGGCGTTCTCGGTTTCCCTCAACTCAAGCGCGGTGGCCGGCTCTGCCGGGTTGTAGAGGACCGCGACGCGGCCGCTCCTGGAAAACGTCTGGCTGAGGAGCTCAAGGCGCTTTGCTGCGAGGTCGGTCGACATGTACGAGAAGCCGGTGATGTTGCCTCCCGGACGCGCGAGGTTCGAGACCATTCCAGTCCCGACCAGATCGCCGCTGAACGCGATGACGATCGGGACGGTCGCCGTTGCACGCTTCGCCGCCCAAGCGGCCGGGCCAAGGGCGATGATGATGTCCACGTTGCTGTCGACGAGGCCTGCCGCGAGTTCGGGAAGACGATCCGAGCGTCCGTCGGCCCATCGATGGACGATCGTCAAGTCCCGGCCTTCGACATAGCCGAGGTCGCGAAGCGAACGACGGAAGTCGTCGACGCGCGCATAATGCACACCGGCATAGTTCAGGACGCCGACGCGGGCGCTCCGATGGCCGCGCACGGTCTGCTGCGCGCCGAGCTCCGGGGACCACCCGGCAGCTCCGAGCAATCCCGCGACGACCTCCCGCCGCCTCATTCGATCACCTCGTCGGCTTGGAGCAGCAGCGAATCCGGCACGGTCAGGCCGAGCGCCTTCGCCACCCGCATGTTGACGATCAGCTCGAACCGGGCCGGCAACTGGATCGGCAGGTCGCCCGGCCGCTCGCCCTTGATGATGCGGTCGGCATAGGCCGCCGCCCGCCGGAACAGGTCGGGAAAATGCGTCCCGTAGGACATGATGGCCCCCGCTTGCGCAAAGAAGGCCTCCTCGGCGAGCACGGGCATGCCCAGCTTCGTCGACGTAGTCACGATTTCGTCGGTCAGCGAATGGGTCAAGAAGTCACGAATGACGATCACCGCATCGGCACCGTCGGCGCGAAGGCGCCGGAGAGCAGCCGCGGCCTCGTCGGTAGACGACGAGCTTAAGCCGAACCGCAACGCCTTGAGCCCCTGCGCGCGGGCCGAAACTTCCGTCTGCACGCCCCAATCGCGAAACACGGGATCGGCGGCATTGTGTAGAATACCGACGACATTGGCGGCAGGCAGGAGCTCGCGCAGGAGCTCGATGCGTTTGACCGAGAGATCCTCGCCGAGGGAAGAGAAACCCGTCAGGCTGCCGCCGGGCTTCGCCAAGCTCGCAAACAGATCCGGCTCGCTGGGCATTGGCGGCAAGCCGATGGCGACGATGGGGATCTTCGTCGCCTTGAGGATGGAGCGCGCCGCGGCGGGACCGGGGGCGATGAAGACGTCGACAGGTCGTCCCACCATGTCGGCGATGAGTTCCGTCGCGCGGCGCGGATCGCCGTCCGCGTGGCGGGCGTCGACGAGGATCGTCTCGCCCTCCACATGCCCGATGTCGCGCAAGCCCTGCCGCACACCCTCGACGCTGGTCCGATCGGTCACGGCGGTCGCGAAGCCCAGGAAGCCGACGATCGGCAAGCGGGCCTGCGGCTGGGCTTGAGCCCGGCTTGCCAGGGTGAGGGCGGCAAGACCGATGAATTCCCGCCGCCTCACTCGATCACCTCGTCCGCGCGGGCGAGAAGCGCAATGGGCAGCTCGATTCCGAGGCGGCGCGCCATCCGTTGGTTTACGATCAGCTCGAAGGTCGTCGGCTGCTCGATCGGCAGGGCGGACGGCTTGGTACCGGTGAGCACGCGGTGCACGTAGATCGCGAGCCTTCGTACGGAGTTGGGTTGATTGGGGCCGTAGGTCAGCAGGGCGCCGCTATGGGCAAACCGCGCCCAGCCGGAGATCACCGGCATGCCGCGCTCGGCGGCGAACTCGATGATGCGCGTGCGCTCCGCCGTGATCAGCATGTCCGGAAGCGCGATGATCGCGTCCGCGCCGCCCTCCGTCTCCAGCCGCCGCAAGGCGGCGTCCAACTCGTCGGTGTCGCGGGCTTGCAAGTAGAGCAGCGAGATCCCGAATGCCTCGGCCGCCTTGCGGCATTCGGCGATCTCCATGTCCTCGCCCGGATGCAGCGGGTTGGCCAGGATGGCGAGACGGCGAAGCGAGGGAAAAGCCTCCTTCAGCAATTCGATGCGCTTGCCGTTCAGCTCGATGGATAGCCAAGTCATTCCGGTCGCGCCCTCGTTGGGCGTGGCGAGCGAAGTCGCCCAACCTGCGGCGACCGGATCGCCGCTGAAAATGTAGACGACGGGAATCTCGCGGACGACTTTCAACGCATCGGGCGTCGCCGCGCCGGTCGCGACGAGCACGGCGATGCCCGAGTCCGCCAACTCGCGCGCCAGCGGCGCCACCTGGCGCGGATCGTCGCGGGCATACCGGGTGGATAGCGACAGGTTCTTGCCCTCGACGTATCCCAGCTCGCGCAATCCTTGCAGGAGCGCTTCGCGAAACGGGACGCTCGCCTCGGGGGTGTTGGAGGTCAGCAAGCCGACACGTGCATGAGACGGGGCCGGCTGGGCATGTCCCGGCAATATCGACGCGAGGATGCACAAGGCTGCCGCGATTGCCACGATCGGCGCCATGGCTTGCTCCCATGCTCGCAGCGCGAAAGCGAGGACCGCCCGCCGCCTCATTCGATCACCTCGTCGGCGCGGATAAGGATGCCGGGCGAGATCGTGAAGCCGAGCGCCGCCGCGGTTTTCAGGTTCACGGTGAGCTCGAACCGGCTGGGCTGCTCGATCGGCAGGTCCGCGGGCTTCTCGCCGCGAAGGACCCTCGCCGCGTAGCCGGCCAGCCAGTGATAGGTAGCGCGCTGGTCGGGGCCATAGCTTACCAAGCCGCCGGCCTCGCAATAATCTCTCCAGCCGAACATCGAGGGCAGCCGGTTGACCAGAGCAGACTGCGCGATCTTGACTCGGTGCGTGAAGGTAACGCCGTCGGGGAAGACCAGGACGGCGTCGGCGCCGACGTCGCGCAAACCGGCAAGCGCCCGGTCGAGCTCGCCTTGGCCCGCAAAGGGAACGTAAGCAGGATGCACGTTGAGCGATCGCGCGGCCTCCTGCGTGACCCGCCACTCCGAACCTTCACCGGGATGGTTCGTGTTCGAAAGAACCGCGAGCGTGCGCAGATCCGGCAGGAGCTCCTTGCAGAGCTCGACCCGCTTGCCCGCGAGGTCCAGGGACAGAAAAGTGGCGCCTGTGAAATTGCCGCCGGGCCGCGCCAGGCTCCTGGCGATGCCGAGCTCGACCGGGTCGCCGCTGATCGCGAACAGCACCGGGCTGTCCTTGATCAGGCGCGTTGCTTGGATCGCCTGCGCACCTCGCGACACGACGAGGTCGAAGCCGCCGCGCGCCAACTCCGCCAGCGCCGGCTGCAGGCCTGCCGGATTGCCCGGCGCGTAGCGAACGTCCAGGACCACATGCCGTCCTTCGACAAGACCCTGCGAGCGCAGCCCATCGCGGAAGCTGTCGAGCAAGGAATCCGGATCGGATGCGGTCGAGAGCCACAGGATACGATGCGTGCGGTCGGGCTGGGCGCGCAAGCGGACGGGCGACGCAGCCACAGCTCCGAAACATGCAAGGAATTCGCGCCGCCTCATTCGATCACCTTGTCGGCGCGCGCGAGGAAGGTCGGCGACAGGGCGAGGCCGAGCGCCTTGGCGGAGTTCAGGTTGACGGCGAGCTCGAACCGGGTCGGCTGCTCGATCGGCAGGTCCGCGGCCTTCTCGCCGCGCAAGAGCCTCGCCGCATAGCCGGCAAGACGGACATAGGTGTCGCGCTGGTTGGCGCCGTAGCACATCAGGCCGCCGGCATCGCAATACTCGCTCCAGCCGAACATCGAGGCCAGCTTGTGGGTGATGGCAAAGCCGGCGATCTTGGCCCGATGCGCCAGGGTGACGCCGTCGGGGAAGACGAGCATGGCGTCGGCGTTGGCAGCACGCACGGCTGCGAGCCCGCGATCCACCTCGCCGCCTCCGGCGAAGGGTGCATAGGCAAGCTCAAGACCGAGCGCTCCCGCGGCAGCCTGCGTCGCGCGCCACTCGGAGCCTTCGCCCGGATGGTCCGTGTTCGACAGGACGGCGAGTTTGCGCAGGTCCGGCAGAAGCTCCTTGAAGAGCTCGACCCGCTTGGCGGCGAGGTCCAAGGAGAGGAAGGTGGCGCCGGTGAAGTTGCCGCCGGGCCGCGCCAGGCTCTTGGCGATGCCGAGCTCGATCGGATCGCCGCTGATCGCGAACAGCACGGTCAGATCCTTGGTCAAGCGCGTTGACCGGATTGCCGGCCCGCTCGACACGAGGAGATCGAAAGGCCCCCGCGCCGGCTCCGCCAGGACAGGCTGCAGCCCGGCCGGATTGCCGGGCGCGTAGCGCAGCTCCAGCACCACATGCTGTCCCTCGATCAGGCCCTGCGATCGCAATCCTTCGCGGAAGCCGTCGATGAAGGGATCGGGCTGCGATTCCGTCGAGAGCCACAGGATACGATACGTGCGGGCGGATTGGGCGCGGAGCCCAGGGGACGGAATCGCCGCACAGGCGAGGAGCGCGAGAACGTCACGCCGCTTCATCGATCACCCCATGATCGACGGCGTTTAGCCGTACCGAGTGAGTGACCTGGAAAGGTTAGCGTGCGAGGGAGGCCGGCGCCAGTCCGGGGCGGACGTATCGGAAGCGGTCGATCGAAGGCTTGCGGAGCCCGACCGTGCACCGGCCCGGCGCATTTACCCTGCCCGGCGGAAACGCTTAACGGAGCGTTAAAAGCGGGGCAGATTGGGTTCTTGTGATCGTCGAGGCCCTGTCATGCAGATCAGTCCGTCGGCCTTGGAATCCCTTGCGGCGCTGGGCTTGGGCTTCGCGTTCGCCGGGCTGCTGGTCAGCGCCTTCGAGCTCTTGACCCGGCGCCGCGCCGGTTTCGGCCTGCTCGAAGCGGGCGGTCCGTTCGCTCTCGCCTGCGTGCCGCTCCTCGTCTTCTCGGCGCCCTTTATCATCCTGCGCAACACCGTGCGCGGCCGCCGCTTCGAACGCCGCCCGATGGGCTTTGTCTTCGCGGCCACCCTCATCGCCGGGTTCTGGAGCCTGATGTCGGGGCGGTTCGTCCTCGACATGGCTAACCTGCTCGCCGGCGCTTGAGCATCATGCTCAGCCCTTAGAATCGATCAGGTTCATCTTTTGGTCGATTCGACCAAAGCATCGTGATCTTGACGCCTGCGCCGACGCGGGCTTCTTTGCCCTCATCATCAACGAGGGGGCACTGATGCCGGTCTATTCCCTTGACGGGGTCGAACCGATCCTGCCGGCCGCCGGCCGCTACTGGATCGCGCCCGACGCCCATGTGATCGGCCGCGTGCGCCTCGGAACCGACGTCAGCATCTGGTTCGGGTCGGTGCTGCGCGGCGACAACGAGCTCATCGATCTCGGCGACCGCACCAATGTGCAGGAAGGCTGCATGTTGCATACGGACCCCGGCTTCCCCATGACGGTCGGGCCCGACTGCACCATCGGCCACCACGCCATCCTGCATGGCTGCACCGTCGGTCCCAACGCGCTGATCGGCATGGGGGCGACCCTCCTCAACGGGGCGCGCATCGGCACGGGTTCGATCGTCGGCGCCAATGCGTTGGTCACGGAAGGCAAGGAGTTCCCCGACAACTCGCTCATCATCGGGTCGCCGGCCAAGGCGGTCCGCACCCTCGACGCGGAGGCGGCCGAGAAGCTGCGCGGCACGGCGCGCCACTACGTGCAGAACTTCAACCGTTTCGCCAAAGGGCTGAAGCGGATCGAGTAGCCCTCAATCCCTCCCCAGGGGAAGGCCGAGTGCGGAGCACCGGGGTGGCGTCGCGCCGTGTCAGGATATGGCGCTACGCGCCGTGACCCCGCCCGGCTCGGACGCTGCCGCGCCCGAGTCCGCCCTCCTCGCGGGGAGGGATCTTTACCGGTTGGCGGTGGTGGTCGGCGAGGTCAGGCCGCCGAGCGAGGCCCAGGCGGTATCCTCTTGGCCCTCGCGCTTGACGAACACGTAGCCGGTCTGGTTCCAGGCGAGCACGGCGTTGGTCTTGTTGTCGAGGATGAAGTCGCCCCGGTCGGTGCGCACCATCAGGACGGCGTGGCCCTCGCCCTGCTCGTCGATGACGACCGTCATGCGCATGGCGCGCCGCGGCAGGCCCTGGTCGGCCAGGAGCTTGCGCTTGAGGAGCTGGTAGTCCTCGCAATCGCCGTAGCCGTCGTCCGGGAAGTCCCAGCTGTCGACGACGCCCCAATGGGCGGTGTCGGTCTTCGGCTTGATGCGCGCGTTGACGCGGCGGTTGGTGAGGACGATGCTGCGCCAGATCTGCGGCGTGATCGCCGCGACGGCGGGCTCGTCCGCGTCGACCCGGCATTCGTCGGGATGACGCTCGCAGAACTTGACCCAGCCGAGAACCGGGCGGGCGACGCCGATATGCTCGATCGAGCGCGCCGTCGGCAGCGCGGCCAGGGTTTGCGCGGCGGCGGCGCCGGCCCCGCCGAGGGCGAGCAGCCCGAAGCCGAGGATGGTGCCGAGGCATGCAACCGAACGCGACCTTGCGGCAAGCCGCGCGCACTGACTCAAACGCCCGAAAAGAGCCTGACCCATTGCCCCCGATCCAGTCTTGATGATTCTTCTGTCATCGAGACTGCACGGCGCCTGAGGGGTCCTCAAGTGCGAAGTTAAACAATAGCTAACGCCGACCGCACGGATCAGTTCCATAGTGACACAAAAGAGACGGGGCCAGTCTCGCGACTGGCCCCGTTCGCGATCCCCGGTCGGGGGACGGGAGGGAGGGGGCGGTGACCGGGGGCTCGCAAGCTCTTGGCGAACCTTAACGGTTGGCGGTGACGATCGGCGACGTCACGCCGCCGAGGGACACCCAGGTGCTGCCGTCCTGGCTTTCGCGCTTGACGTAGACGTAGCCGGTCTCGTGCCAGGGCAGCACCGCATTGGTCTTGTTGTCGAGGATAAAGTCGCCCCGGTTGGTGCGCACCATCATCACGGCGTGGCCCTCGCGCTTCTCGTCGATGACGACGGTCATGCGCATGGCGCGGCGGGGAAGGCCGGCCTCGACCAGGAGCTTGCGCTTCTGGAGCTGGTAATCCTCGCAGTCGCCGGCGCCGTCGGCCGGGAAGTCCCAGCTGTCCGGCACGCCCCAATGATCCGCGTCGGTCAGCGGCTTGACGGTCGTGTTCACCCGCCGGTTGACGGAGCTGATCATCTGCCACGTCTTCGCCGTCAGGGTGATGAGCGCCGGCTCGGTCGTGTCGACCTCGCATTCCCCCGGCAGTCGCTCGCACAGCTTCGCCCAGGCGAGGACCGGACGCGCCGGACCGGCGCTGCGGGCCTCGAGAGAGGGATCCGGCAAGGCGGCGAGCGTCTGGGCTTTCGCCGTTCCGCTGGCGAGGAGACCGGCGGCGACGAGCCCGAGCTTCAGATAGACGTGGAAAGGTTTCATAGTGCCCCCCTTGTTCTTGGGGGCATGATGCCGGTCAGTCCCTCCGCCGGGCTGAACCGGATCGAGTCAATTTGATCCAATCCAACGGCTTGGATTGTCTGTCGTTTTCAGCCTCAAGAGGGGGTTCGCGCGAACCCTAAACTTGGCTCGGGTGCGGGCAAGGATCCGTTAACCGTGACGGCGGCCGCAGGGCAGGCCGGCCGGGACCTCTCAGAGCTTGATATTCTCGTCGAAGCGGTCGGGCGAGATCGGCAGGGTGAACTCGACGGCGACGCCGCCGTGGAAATGGCGGATCACCCGGCCGGCCGTGCGGCCGAGGACGACGCCCGTGCCGATCGCGAGCGGATTTTCCATGCTGACGGCGGCCCCCGAGCGGGACACGTCGACGAGCCGCACGGCGAGCTCGCGCCCGTTCTGGAGGCGCATGATGGTGGTGAGCTGACGCGGCACGATGCGCTCGTGACCCCGGTCCTCGGGCAGGCCGAGGACGTCGCGGTTGGTGAGCCAGGTGAGCTGGCCGGCGAGCTTGTCGCGCTTGCGCACCGTCGCCGCGACCGTCATGGCGAAGCCGTCGGGCACGTGCCGGGCGATCTCGCCCTCGATGCGGCCGATCTGCTCGAGATAGGCGATGACCCGGTCGCCGACGGCGCCCTTGACCGGGGCCGTGAACAGGACCCCGCCCGGCGACATGTCGACCGTCTGGCAGGGATATTCCTGGCGGTTGGGGAGCATGTAGCGTCCGAGGACCGCCACCGGCACCCGGTAGTGCCGCCGGCGCTCCGCGGGGCGCGGGCTCGGTTTGAGGGCCAGGGCGGTTTGCAGGCGCATGGTGCGGATCGGGTCGCAGCGTCTAAAGGCAGACCTTAGCCCGCCGCGGTTAATACCGGCTTAGAGCAGCCGAGGCGCTTCTCGGGCGTGTCGTGCCAGCGCCCGCAACTAGACCTGCCGGCTAGACCTGCCGGCCGCCGCGATAGAGCACGAGCCGGCGCCGCCGCTCCACCGCCCCGTCCACCTGCGTTTCGCGGGGCAGAGGGCGGCTCGACGGCCAGATCACCCGGTGCGAGACCGTCCTGAGCTGGGTGAGCGGCCGGAAGCCGATCCAGGGTGCTGCCGCGGCCGGCGCTAGCGAGCCCATGACGCGAGCATGGGTCTTGCCGCCGTGGCGGAGCGGCAACAGGAGCAACTCCAGGCGGAGGCCGTCGCCGGCCGCGGTTTCCCCGG
>DASQLE010000478.1:0-12846 GCA_035630175.1 Beijerinckiaceae bacterium | reverse complement strand
CGTGCAGGCGCCGCATTGCGCGAGGCCGCAGCCGAATTTCGGGTTGTTGAGCCCGAGATCGTTGCGCAGGGCATACAGGAGGGGCATGTCCGGGTCGGCTTCGACCGTGTGCTCCTGGCCGTTCACGTTCAGCGAAAATCGTTCGGTCATCGAAGGGTTTCCTCCTTTGGCGGACGCCTCGCGCCGGTTCGGCAACCGCCGGGGTTGCGAAGCGGTGGGGCCACCTTGCGGCTAGAACTAGTCCAGATTGAAACGCCGGGAAACCGCCTTCCGGCGCTGCGTTCTTCACGATCGCGGGCGCCAGCCCTGCGGCCGCGGAACCGCCTCGCCGGATTGTTGACAATTGCGTCGGGCCCCCATCAAGTGCGCCCCATAACGAGCGTGCGCCCATGCGGCGCGCGACGGGAGGGACGATGGCCTTTGTCGAGCTTGCAGGTCTGACCAAACGCTACGGCGACGCCGCGGTCGTGAAAGACGTTTCGCTGGCGATCGACAAAGGCCTCCTCGTCTGCCTTCTCGGCCCGTCCGGCTGCGGCAAGACCACGACGTTGCGGCTGGTGGCCGGCTTCATCGAGCCGAACGAGGGCACCATCCGGGTCGGCGGGCGGACGATCTCGAGCCCCGACCGTACCGAGCCCCCCGAGCGCCGCAACATGTCGATGATCTTCCAGAGCTACGCGCTCTGGCCGCACATGACCGTGTTCGAGAACGTCGCCTACGGCCTGCGCCTGCGCAACCTGCCGCGCCAGGATGTGAAGCGCCGGGTCGAGGGCATCCTGGCGGTCACCAAGCTCGCGCCGCTCGCGGGCCGCTACCCGGGCGAGCTGTCCGGCGGCCAGCAGCAGCGCGTGTCGCTGGCCCGCGCGCTCGTCGTCGAGCCCGAGATCCTGCTCCTCGACGAGCCGCTCTCGAACCTCGACGCCAACCTCCGCGAGGAGATGCGTTTCGAGATCCGCCGGCTGCACGACGAATACCGCTACACGACCGTCTACGTGACGCACGACCAGGCCGAGGCCATGACGGCGGCCGACCTGATCGTCGTGATGAACGGGGGCGTCATCGAACAGGCCGGCACGCCCGAGGACATCTACAAGCGCCCGCGCTCGGAATTCGTGGCGCGCTTCATCGGCGGCACCAACATCCTCAAGGGCAAGCGCCTCGACGGCAACGCCGTCGATTGCGGCGCCGTCGTGCTGCGCTGCGAGTCGGGCGAGTTCCCGCCGCAGGGGGAGACGGCGGTCTCCATCCGCCACCACGACATCCGGCTCGCGACCGAAGAGCCGCGCGAGGCCGTCAACTGGGCCGGCGGCACCGTCGCCCGCCAGGTCTATCTCGGCTCCCACCGCGACTACCTCGTCACGCTCGCCAACGGCGAGGCGATCCGCACCGTCGCACCCGCCGACATCGCCGTAGAAAAAGGGCAACCGGTCTGGCTCCACTTCCCGCCGGAGCAATGCCGCGCCCTCGCCCATTAGGAAGGAGACAAGCCATGATGTTACGACGAAGCCTTCTCGCCACGATGCTGCTCGGCGGATTGAGCATTCCCGCCGGCGCGCAGGCGCCGGCTCCCTACGAGGCGACGCCCGAGCTGATCGAATCGGCCAAGAAGGAAGGCAAGGTCGTCTGGTACACCGCCACCGACGTCCAGGTCGCCGAAAAGGCGGCCAAGGCCTTCGAGGCGAAATATCCCGGCGTCAAGGTGCAGGTCGAGCGCTCGGGCTCCGAGCGCGTCTTCCAGCGCATCAACCAAGAATACGGCAGCAAGATCTACAACGCCGACGTCATCGAGACCTCGGACGCGGTGCATTTCGTGCTGTTCAAGAGGCAGGGCTGGCTGCAGCCGGCGGTGCCGGCCGATGTCGCCAAGCACTGGCCGAGCGAGGTGCGCGACGCGGACGGCCAATACGCCGCCTACCGCCTGCACCTTTCGGTGATCGCCTACAACTCGAAGCAGGTGAAGGCGGAAGATGCCCCGAAGAGCCACAAGGATCTGCTCGATCCGAAATGGCGCGGGCGCATCGTCAAGGCCCATCCCGGCTATAGCGGGACCATCATGACCGGCACCCACGCCCTCAGCGACGCGCTCGGCTGGGACTTCTTCGAGAAGCTCGGCAAGCAGCGCGTGATGCAGGTGCAGTCATCGACCGAACCGCCGAAGAAGCTGGCGCAGGGCGAGCGCTCGATCATGGCCGACGGCAACGAATACAACGTCTTCGTCCTCAAGGAAGACGGCGTGCCGATCGAGCCGGTCTACGCCGTGGAAGGCTCGCCGGCCGCGATCGGCAACGCCGCCATCCTGAAGAACGCGCAGAACCCGAACGCGGCCAAGCTCTTCTACGCCTGGATGTTCTCCAAGGACGCGCAGCAGCTCATCCATGACGAGGGCGGCCTGCGCTCGTATCATCCCGAAGTGAAGGAGAAGGAAGGCCGCACGCCGCTGAAGCAGATCAAGGTCCTCTATTCAGACCCGGCCAAGCTCGAGCCGCAGATGGAGGACCTCAAGAAGAAATACGAGCAGTATTTCGGGATCTGACGCGACCCGCGCCATCGCATTTGCGCGGAGGCCCCGTCACCGGGGCCTCCGCGACCGTCACGTTTTAGAGAGCAGAAAGCGCCCTACGCCCGTGAGCATCGCGGTTGCCACGCTGCCGACGCCCAAGCGGCGCTTCGGAATCGACTGGTCTCAGCCGATCTTCGTTGGCCTCGTCATGGTCCTCGGCGTTCTCGTCGTCCTGCCGCTGTTCTGGCTCGCCTATTACAGCGTTCTCGGCACGAAGGGCGAGCTGACGCTCGCCAATTTCGCGGCCCTCGTCTCCGACCCGACGCTGCGGCGGCCGTATCTCACCGCTTTCGCCATGGCGCTCAGCGTCGGCCTCCTGTCATGCGTCATCGCCACGCCGCTCGCCTGGCTCGTGGCCCGCACCGACCTGGCCGGGCGCCGGCTGGTGCGCGTCTTCGTGATGGCCTCGTTCGTGACGCCGCCGTTCCTCGGCGCCATCGCCTGGGAGATCCTGGCGGCGCCGAACAGCGGCATCTTCAACCAGATCTACCGCAACCTCTTCGGCCTCGAGGAGTACGATTACATCGTCGATATCTACACCTTCACGGGGCTGGTCTTCGCTATCGCCTGCTACACCTTTCCGTACGTCTTCACCCTCGTCGCCAACGCGCTCGACCGCGTCCCGACCGACCTCGAGGAAGCCTCGGCCATGCTCGGCGGAGGCATGCGGACCACGCTCCGCAAGGTCACCATCCCGCTCGTCCTCCCGGCCGTGCTGGCCGGCACGCTCATCGCCATCCTGCAATCGCTGACCATGTTCGGCTCGCCGGCCATCCTCGCCCTGCCGGCCGGCTTCCACGTCATCACCACCAAGATCTGGAGCCTGTTCCAATATCCGCCGAAGCCCGGCCTCGCCGCCGCCGCCGCGCTGCCGCTGCTGATCATCACCGTTCTTCTGTTGTGGGGCCAGGCCCGCATCCTCGGCCGGCGCGGTTACACCGTGCTTGGCGGCAAGAGCGGCGATCCGCGCATCCTCCGCCTCGGCCGATGGAGCTGGCTCGCCTGGACCTATGTCGGCATCGTGCTCTGCCTGACGGTGATCTTCCCGTATCTTGCCCTCATCAAGACGGCCTTCACGCGGACGCTTGCCGAGCCGTTCACGCTCCAGACCCTCACGCTGCACCATTTCAACTTCGTGTTCTTCGAATTCTCGGCGACGCAGCTCGCCATGCGCAACACCCTGGTGATCGGCGTCCTGACGGCGACGATCGGCACCGCCATCGCCCTCGTCATCAGCTATCTCGTCTCGCGCCGGTCCGTGCCGGGCTCGCCTGTGCTCGGCTATCTCGCCACCGCGCCGGTCGCGATCCCGGGCATCGTCCTCGGCGTCGGCCTGTTCCTCGCTTATTCCCATCCGAGCCTCATGCTCTACGGGACGCTGTGGATCCTCTTGATCGCCTTCCTGACCATCGAGATGCCGGCCGGCTACCAGCAGCTCTCCTCCGCCTTCAAGAGCATCCACCCCGAGCTCGAAGAAGCGAGCCGCATCCTCGGCGCGACGCGCATGAAGGCGCTGCGCCAGATCACGGCGCCGCTCCTGCGCACCAGCGTCGTCGCGACCTGGTGCTTCATCTTCATCGGCACGATCCGCGAACTCTCGGCCATGATCCTGCTCACCACCGCCGAGACCAAGCTCGTGTCGGTCATCATCTACGACCTGCACGAGAGCGGCGACCTCGGCGGCATCGCGGTGCTGGGCATCATGCTCCTGGTGGTGTCCTTCACGGTCGTCGTCCTGGCCAACCGGCTGCCGGTTCTCGGCGGACAACGCATGCCCGCCTTGCGCTGAGCCCGGCCGCCAGCCGTTGACATCGGGCGGTGCGTCGGGGACTAGCCGACGTCATCGACAATGGGGGTACGGCATGGGGGCGAAACCTGACAGCGCGGGCGAGGAGCTGACGCGCGACGTCGCCGCGTTCGTCCACGAAACGCAAGCCTCGGACCTGCCCGACGACGTGGTCGCGCTCGGCAAGAAGTCCATCCTCGACGGTCTCGGCCTCGCCCTGTCCGGCTCCGTCGCGGAGAGCGGCCGCCTGGTGCTCCGCCATCTCGACACGCTCGGGCTCGGCGAGGGGCCGGCCACGGTGATCGGCACCACGCTGCGGGTGGCGCCGCGTTTCGCGGCCTTCGCCAACGGCGTCGGCATCCACGCCGACGATTACGACGACACGCAGCTCGCGGTCGCGCCCGACCGCGTCTACGGCCTCCTCACCCACCCGACCGCGCCCGCCCTGCCGGCCGCCCTCGCCGTCGCGGAGCTGGTCGGCGCCGACGGGCGCGCGACGATGCTGGCCTATCACCTCGGCGTCGAGGTCGAGTGCAAGATCGCCGAGGCCATCGACCCGCGCCATTACCAAACCGGCTTCCACGCCACCGCCACCTGCGGCACCTTCGCGGCGGCCGCCGCCGGCGCCAAGCTGATGGGCCTCGACACCGAGGCGATCGCGCGCGCCCTGTCGATCGCCGGCAGCCAGTCGGCGGGCCTGCGCGAGAATTTCGGCACCATGACGAAGCCGTTCCATGCCGGCCGCGCCGCCGAGAGCGGCGTCGTCGCGGCGCAGTTCGCAGGACTCGGCTGGACCGCGACCGACAAGATCCTGGAAGCGCCGCGCGGCTTCTTCCGCGCCGCCGGCGGCGGCTACGACGCTGGCGCCATCGCGGGCAAGCTCGGCGCGCCCTGGACCTTCGCCGAGCCCGGCATCTCCATCAAGCCGCATCCGTCGGGCTCCCTCACCCATCCCGGCATGACCGAGATGCTGCGCCTCATCGGCGAGAGCGGCATCAGCGCCGCCGACGTCAAGCGCGTCCGCGTCGGCACCAACCAGAACATGCCGAACGCGCTCATCCATCACCGGCCGCGCAACGAATTGCAGGCCAAGTTCTCGATGCAGTTCTGCATGGCCATCCTGCTCCTCGAGGGGCGGGCCGGTCTCGCCGAGTTCACCGACGAGGTGGTGCTGCGGCCGGACGTGCAGGCGATGATCGAGAAGGTCGAGTTCGTCGTCGACGACGAAGCGGAGCGCGCCGGCTATCACAAGATGACGACCATCATCACCATCGAAACCCATGACGGCCGGACGATTTCCGGCCGCGCCGATTTCGGCAAGGGCAGCCCCGCGCATCCGATGAGCTACGAGGAGGTGGCCGACAAGTTCCGCGAATGCGCCGCCTTCGCGCGCGTGCCGCGCGAGCGCGCCGGCACCGTCGTCGCCATGGTGCGCGATCTCGAGACGCTTTCGTCGATCGAGCGCCTGACGGCCATGCTGCGGAGCGGAGCCTGAGTACCGTCGATGAACGACGGGTCCGGCGGACGCGATTGGCGAATCCTCGCCACGATGGCGGATCGCGCCCGGCGTCTCACGGACAGCCCTCCCGGCCAGATCGCGCTCGCGCTCCTCATCGGCGGGGCGGGCGGCTATGCGGCAAGCCGCCTGCGCGTGCCGCTCGCCTGGATCCTCGGGCCGCTCTTCACCTGTTCGGCCGCCACCTTGCTCGGCCTGCGCCTTCGCCCGGTGCCGTATGGCCGGCAGGTGGCCCACGGCGTCGTCGGGCTCGCCATCGGCCTTCGTCTGACCCCGGCCGTGCTGGCGGCCACGGCCGGCCTGCTCCCCGCCGCAATCGCGGCGACGCTCTACATGATCGGCGTGACGACGGCGGCGGCCTTTCTGCTGCGCCGGCTCACCCAGACCGACCGCCGCACCGCCTTCTTCGGCAGCGCCGCCGCCGGCATGGCCGAGATGGCGATCCTCGCCAGCGAGCGCGGCGGCGACGCCCAGGCCGTCTCGATCGTGCACGCCATCCGCATCACCGGCATCGTCGTCGTCGTGCCGCTGCTGGTCTTTGCCTTCGGCGCCGACGAGGGTTTCCAGGACCCGCCCGTGCGGGCTGCCACGGGGTGGCTCGAGCTGGGCGGCGTCATCGCGCTCGGCCTGCTGGCTGCCTACCTCGCCACGCCCTTTCGCATCCCGAGCCCCTGGTTCCTGGTGCCGACCGTGGTCGGAGCGACGGTCGCAGCCGCCTGGACGGCGATCGAGATTCCTTGGCTGCTTCTGGTCGTCGCCCAGCTGGTCCTCGGCATCGCGCTCGGCTGCCGCTTCGAGCGCACCATGCTGCGCCGCTTGCCGCGCATGATCGCGGCGGCCCTCATCATTGCCGTCCTGCTGATCGTCGCTTCCGTGGCGGGGGCGGGCGTCCTGTCCGCCGCGACCGGCTTGTCCTTCGCCACGAGCTTTCTCGCCATCGCGCCCGCCGGGGTCACCGAGATGGTCCTGACCGCCCGCATCATGCATCTCGACGCGGCCACCGTGACGGCTTTCCAGCTGATGCGCATCCTGCTGATCAACTCGAGCATCCTCATCGTGTATCGTCTGTTCGAGCGCCTCTCGATGCGGCTCGACGGCAAAGCATGATGCTCAACGCCGTCCGATCGACATGACACAACTGTTCCCACGAGGTTTTTGAATGAACGCGCATCTCACGCTCGGCATCCTCAACGGCGACGACATCGGCCACGAGGTGGTGCCGGCCGCCGTCGCGGTGGCCAAGGCGGCGGCCGCGCGCCACGGCCTCAAGGTCGACTGGCGGCCGATGCCGATCGGCCGGCGCGCCCTCGACACGCACGGCTCGACCATGCCGGACGGCACGCTCGAGGCGCTCGCCGCGATGGACGGCTGGATCCTCGGCCCGATCGGCCATCGCGACTACCCGAAGGGTCCGGGCGCTATCAACCCGCACCCGATCCTGCGCAAGCACTTCAACCTGTTCGCCAACGTGCGGCCGACGAGATCGTACCCGGGCATCGGCTGCGTCTACGACGACATCGACCTCATCATCGTGCGCGAGAACAACGAGGGTTTTCAGCCCGACCGCAACGTGATCGCCGGCTCCGGCGAGTTCCGGCCCAACGACGACCTGACCATCTCGGTGCGCGTCATCTCGCGCGTCGGCAGCCGGCGCGTGGCGCGCGCGGCGCTGGAACTGGCGCGGCATCGCCGGAAACGCTGCACCTTCGTGCACAAGAACACGGTGTTCAAGCTCGGCTGCGGCATGTTCGTGGAAGAGTGCTACAAGGCGGCAGAGGAGTATCCGGACGTCGCCGTCGACGAGGTCATCGTCGACACCATGGCCATGCGCCTCGTGCGCGACCCACAGAGCTTCGACGTGATCGTCACCACCAACATGTTCGGCGACATCCTCACCGACGAGGCGGCCGGGCTCGTCGGCGGACTCGGCATGGCGCCGGGCCTGTGCATCGGCGACGGCAACATCGCCATGGCGCAGGCGACGCACGGCTCCGCCCCCGACATCGCCGGAAAGGGCCTCGCCAATCCCTACGCCATGATCGAATCGACGCGCATGCTGCTCGACTGGCTCGGTCGCGACCGCAAGGTGCCGCAGGCGGTGGCGGCCGCCGCCTCCATGGGCCAGGCGACGACGGCGGCGCTCACCGACCCGGCCGCGCGCACGGGCGACATCCGCGGCACCGGCACGACCGAGAGCATGACGGGCGCCATCATCCGCGGCATCGCGGCGGAAGAGCTGCACGGCTACGCGTAACGTCATCCCTCTCGGTACGGCTCCGGCTCTCGGCCGGTGAAGAACGACCACAGCGCCGGATAGACGAGATCGGGGCGGTGCTCGGCCGGGTAATGGCCGGTCGGGACGGCCCAGCCGCGCAAGTCGGAGGCCCATGCGGCCCAGGCCTCGAGCGGCCTGTAGTGCCGCCCGACATGGCTGTTCGAGCCCCACAGAACGAGCACGGGGCACTCGATCCGCCGCTTGCCGTGATCGGCCGTGTCCATCTCGAGATCGTGCGTCACCGTCGCGCGGTAATCCTCGCACACCGCGTGGATCTGCTCCGGTGTCGCGCAGCGGATGTATTCCGCCATCGCCTCGGGCGTGAAGATGTCGAGCCCGACCCCTTTCTTGTTGAGCTTGTAGCGCATGTAATAGTCGAGATCGGCCGACAGCAGCTTCTCGGGGAACGGCGCCTTCTGCGCCATGAAGGTCCAGTGGTAGGATTCGAGCGCCCAGCCGAGCGAGACATTCGTCAGCACGTGATGGGTCGGCACGATGTCGAGAGCCGCCATGCGGGCGACGCGCTCGGGCTGGTCGAGGGCCATGCGGAAGGCGACGCGGGCGCCGCGGTCGTGCCCGGCGACCGCGAAGCGCTCGAAGCCGAGCGCCGACATGACGGCGAAGTTGTCCTCGCCCATGGCGCGGAAGGTGTAGCCGATCGGCCCGAGCTCCGGTTTCGCAGAATTGCCGTAGCCGCGCAGATCCGCCGCCACGACGGTGAAGCTCTCGGCCAGGGTCGGCGCGACCTTGTGCCAGCTGATGAGAGTGAGCGGGTTGCCGTGCAGAAGCAGGAGCGGCGGTCCCTCGCCCGCCACGGCGACCTCGATCTCGGCGCCGGGCGTCTTGATGCGCTCGCGGCGAAAGCCCTTCATGAGCTCGGGCCCATGCGGGCGCAGCGGCGGCACCGCGGCATCAGGGTCCGGCAAGGCTTTCGTCGGTGCGTCCATCGTTCCTGTCCTCCCGTCGGTGCATTCATCATGGCACAGCGTCACGGCAGGTGGGGAGCATTTGGGCGCCGCCGGCGATTTGACGGGCTTCGCTTCTTGCTGTTTTTGTGTCTCGAGACCAACGCGTCCACCCATGGAGAGGCTTCATGTCCCGGACCGGCACCCCGCGCATCGCGCTGCACCTCGGCGATACCACCGGCATCGGGCCGGAGCTCTGCGCCCGCGTTCTCGGTGAGGGGCGGCTCGCCGACGAGGCCCGCATCGTCGTCGTGGGCGACCTGCGCGTGCTCGAACGGGGAATGCGCGAGGCCGGCGTGTCCTTCGCGGTCAAGCGCGTGCCGTCGGTTGCGGCGGTCGATTGGAGCCAGCCGGAGATCCCGATCGTCGATCTCGGCAATATCGATCCGCAAACGCTGCCGCGCGCAGAGGTATCGCCGGAATCAGGACGGCTGACCGGCGAGACGCTGGCCTACGTCATCGAGCTGGCGCGAAAGGGCGAGGTGGACGCCGTCACCTTCGCGCCCCTCAACAAGGCGGCCCTGCATGCCGGCGGCTGGCACTACCCGGACGAGCACAAGATGTTCGCCCATCTCCTCAACCACCAAGGCTACTTCTCCGAGATGAACGTGCTCGACAACCAATGGATGTCGCGCGTCACCTCGCATGTCTCGCTGCGCGAGGCGCTCGACCAGATCACGCCGAAGAGCATCGAGGATTCGATCGTCCTGACCGACCGCATGATGCGGCGGGCCGGCATCGCCGCTCCGCGCATCGCCGTCGCCGCCCTCAATCCGCATGGCGGCGAAGGCGGGCTGTTCGGCCGCGAGGAGATCGACATGATCGCGCCGACGGTCAGAAAGGTGGCGGCCACCGGCATCGACTGCCGCGGCCCTTTCCCGGCGGATACGCTCTACATCCGCGCCCTGCAAAAGGGTGAGTTCGACGGGGTCGTGTCGATGTATCACGACCAGGGCCAGATCGCGACCAAGCTGCACGGGTTCAACCGCGGCGTCACGGCAACCGGCGGCTTCGCAACGATCTTCACGACGCCGGCGCACGGCACCGCCTTCGACATCGTCGGCAAGGGCGTCGCCAACACGGGCGCCATGGAGAGCGCCCTGCATCTCGCGGCGCGCCTCGCCGCCGGGGCGCCGCGCGCGGCCGAACTGGCGGCCTGAAACGACCGCGGATTCAGCGCAGGATGCCGAAAAGTGGACACCGCTTTTCGGAAGACATCATGCTCAACTTTTTGGAATCGATGACGTTCATGCGTTTTGATTGATTCAATCAAACGCATCGTGATCTAGGGCATCCCGTTCGCCGGCCCCTGGGCGGCGATGGTCAAGATGGCCGAGAGCACGCTCGCGACCACGAGGCTTGCCATCAGGATCGTGCCGAACGGGATATGGCGGCTTTTCCAGGAGAGGCTGACGGCTTCCCTGTGATCGCGATTTTGCGGGCGAAGCATGGCGGCCTCCATTGCCGAGGCAGGTAAACCTCACCCCCATCTTTAGCGATTTTGCGACGCGAGAGATGTGATCGGGATCACAATGCGGTGACGGTCCCGCTGCTAAGCTGCTTCCAGTTTCGGGGAGAACAGCTCTAACGTCTTCTTCTGCCGCGTTTTTCACGCGAGCTGAAGCCCCCTTTATCCGCGCGCCGCCGCGAGGTCGACGCCGCCGCCCTCGACGATCCGGTCGAGCGCCTGTGCGACGGCCTCGGCTCGCTCCGCGGACCAGCCGCCGAAGCGCGCATTGTCGAGGTATTTCTGACGGATATCGTCGTCGGTGAGCGGCTCGTGCTGACCGCCGCGCATATGTCCGCGCCGCACCTCGCGGATCGTGCCGTCCGTGAGCGTCGCCCGGATATGGCCGGTGAAGTTGCGCGGATAGGGGTCGTCCGGATTGACGACGTAGCTGACCTTGGCGGCGAGCTCCCGCACACGCGGGTCCTGCGTGCGCTCGTCCGTGAACTGCTCGAGGCCAGCCTTGCCGTCGAGGAAGCCGACGGCAATGCAATAAGGCGTCGAGAACTTCCCGGCATAGCCGTTGGGCGGCCGGCGCTTCCCGTCGAGCGGCTCCCACAGGCGGTGGACGGTCCCGTCCCCCACCTCGCAGACGATCGCGGCGATGTCGGCCGCGGCGGGCCCTTGGCGCGCGAGATCGATGGCGCAGTCGACGAAGGGCTGGGTCATGGTCCCGCAGGCATACGGCTTGAAGGCGAGCGTCGCCGTCACCCAGGTCTCGCCGAGACCCTCGACGAGCGGCGCGAAATCCGGCTTCCGGCTTGGCGCGAAAGCCTTGTAGAAGCCATGCGGTCCCTCGAGCACGGTGACCGGGCCGACGAAGCCGGCCTCGGCGAGACGCGCGGCGCGGACACCCGCCTGCGCCGCCAGGCCCGCATGCAGGCGCTTGGTCCAACTGCCGTCGGTGAGATATTCGATGATGCCGCTCGCCATGCTGCCGGCGGTGCCGACGGCCCGGGCGATGGCGGGTCCATCGAGCCCCATGGCGCTGCCGGCGGCCGTCGCGGCGGCGAGCGCGCCGAGCACCGCGGTCGGATGGAAGCCGGCCTTGTGGATCGCCTGCGGGGCGACGAGGCTGCCGCGGCACAGGATCTCGACCCCGACCGCCAGCCCCTTCATGACGTCGCGGCCGGAGAGGCCGCGCTCCTCGGCCAAGGCGAGCAGCGTCGGCACGATCACGGCGCCGGCATGGACGGGCCCGCCCTCGAAGGTGTCGTCGAAATCCTCGCCATGCGCGGCCGTGCCGTTGACGAGCGCGGCCTCGTAACTGGTCAGCGTCTGCGCATGGCCGATGGCCGTCGAACGGCCGCTGCCTTCCGCGCTCGCCAGCGCCGCCGTGACGTAATCGGTCGCACGGGCGGCGACGCAAAGGCCCGTCACATCGAGGAGGAGCCGATGACAGACCGACTTGACGTCGGCGGGCAAGGCGTTGGGGTCGAGCGCAGCGGCCCAATGACCGATCCGCTCGGCAAGAGGTGCTTGGCTCGTTTCTGTTTCGGTGACGCGATTCACGGGGTGGCTTCCTTGCGTGCGTCGGACTGGCTGTCGCGGACCTCGCGGACGAGCGACCAGATGACGAAGACGGCGGCGGTGACGAGGAACCCGATTGCGATGGGATCCTCGAGGAAAATGGCGTGGTCGCCGCCCGACAGCAGAAGCGAACGGCGATAGTTCGATTCCACCAGCGGGCCGAGGACCACGCCGAGCACGGCCGGCAGGAACGGGAATCCGGCGAGGCGCATGAGATAGCCGACGAACCCGACGGCGAAGATGAAGCCGATGTCCCACAGGCTCGAGTTGATGGTGAAGATGCCCGAGACGATGAACGCGAAGATGAAGCCGGCCAGATACGGCCGCGGGCGGTTCACGAGCCACATGCACAGCGGCAGGATGACGATGCCGATGGCGATCTGGGCGAGCGTGGCGATCAGGGAGCCTACATAGAGCCCAAGGATGACATCGCCGTTCTGCTCGAACAGGCGCGGGCCCGGCAGGAGGCCGTGGATGAGGAGGCCGCCAAGGAGGACCGCTGCCGAGTTGGAACCCGGAATGCCGAATGAGAGGAGCGGGATGAGCGCCGTGCTGGCGACCGTGTTGTTGGCGGTCTCGGGCGCCGCGATGCCCTCGACGGAACCCTTGCCGAATTCATCGCGATAGCGCGACCACCGCTTCGCCTCGTTGTAGGAGAAGAAGGCGGCGATGGAGCCGCCGCCGCCCGGCATGAGCCCCTCGACGGT
>DASQLE010000477.1:0-3700 GCA_035630175.1 Beijerinckiaceae bacterium | reverse complement strand
AGGCGCCGCCCTCGCCCGCCAACAGATCGACGGCATCGGCCGGCGTCTCGCGCGTGTCCAACGAGGTAACGAGCACGACCCGCGGCCCGAGTTCCTGCACCGTAGCGACAGCCCGCTTCACCTCCGCCAAGGTCTCCGTGGCGAAGCCGGCGAGGAAATCCAGCTCGAAATGGTTCGGGGTGACGATGTCGGCCGCCGGCACCGCTCCCTCGCGCATGAATTCGGGAATGCCGGCGCGGACGAACACCCCGCGTCCCACATCGCCGATGACGGGATCGCAGCAATACAGCGCGCGCGGGTTCACGGCGCGCACCTTGCCGACCGTGGACAGGATTGCGTTGCCGATGTCGGCCGACCCCATGTAGCCGGACAGGACGCCGTCGCAGCGGGGCAGCACGCCGCGCGCGGCGATGCCTTCGACCAGTTCCTCGATCATCGGCCCGTCGAACACCCGCCCCGTCCAGGCGCCGTAGCCGGTGTGGTTCGAGAACTGGACCGTATGGATCGGCCACACCTCGACGCCGAGCCGCTGCATGGGGAACACGGCCGAGGCATTGCCGACGTGCCCGTAGGCGACATGCGACTGGATCGAGAGGATGTTCATGGCGGGTGCGCCGTAGCGCAATTCGGCGGGAGCGACAAATGCCGGCGGTCATCGGCGTGGCGGCTTGCAAAGGGGCGATGGGAGCGCCAGATGCGGTGGCCTGCCCCTCCCGGATCTCCCCACCCGGATCTCCCATGGACTTCGAAAGCCTCCGCGCGACGGTTGTCGAGTTCGTCCGCGCGCACCAAGCGCTCGCGCCTTTCGTGGTCGCGTTCCTGGCCTTCGGCGAGTCCCTGGCTTTTCTGTCGCTCCTGTTTCCGGCGACCGTGCTTCTGGTGGCGATCGGGGCGACGATCGATTCGGTCGGGATCGGCTTCTGGCCCCTGTGGCTTGGTGCTTCGCTCGGCGCCTGGCTCGGCGATTGGGTGTCCTACGAGTTCGGGCGCTATTTCGAGGATCGCGCCCACCATGTCTGGCCCCTCAACCGGCACAAGGACCTGATCGCCCGGGGCGAGGCTTTCACCCGCAAATACGGTGTCGGCGCCATCGTCGTTGGACGCTTCTTCGGGCCGCTGCGCGCCTTTGTGCCGCTGGCGGCCGGCCTTTTCGAGATGCCGCGCATGCTGTTCCAGCCAGCCGATATGTTTTCGGCCATGGTGTGGGCCTTCGTGCTGCTCAAGTTCGGCGACGTGGTCGGCGAGGCCGTGACCTGGCTCGTCCGCTTTTTCCAGTTCTAACGATCAAGCCCTCTCCCCACGCAAGTCGGGTGTTCCCGACTTGCGCACATGTGGATGCGATCTCGGCAACAGCCGAGATCGTCGGGAGACGGCCTCGGCAGCGGACCGGCCGACGAGGCGAGCCCGAAGGGCGGAGGTGAGGGGGAGCGCGTAATCCGCAGGATGTTCCCCCGCATCCTGCCCTCTCCCCCTCGGGGAGAGGGTTTCTGTGCGCTTAGCCGGTCGCGGCGCGCTTGACGAAGCGGTCGTCGAAGGTGCTGGCGAGATTGACCTGCGCCGTCTGGAACTCGGGATCCAGAACCTTGAGCATGTCGTAGACACTGGCCATGCCCCCCTGCGGAACGATGCCGTCGCGGGAATAGCTTTCCAGCGAGTTCTGCACGGCCTTCAGGTAGAGCGGCTTGTCGCCGAGGTGGTAATCGGCCGGCACCGTATCGGCGACCTGCTCGGGGGTCGCGCTCCCCAGCCATTTCAGCGACTTCACGAAGGCGTTGACCAGCCGCTGGGTCGTGACCGGGTTGGCGTCGAGGAAGTCCTTCTTGGTGTAGAGGACGGCGGCCGGGTTCGAGCCGCCGAACAGGGTGCGCGTGCCCGCCTCGGTGCGGGTGTCGACGAGCACCTGGATGTCGCCGTCGGCTTCGAGCTTGGCGATCACCGGATCGAGATGCGAGATCACGTCGATCTCGCCCTTCTTCATGGCGGCGACCGCGCTCGGGCCCGCCCCGACGCCGATGATGGCGGCGTCCGTGGCCTTAAGTCCCGCCTTGACCATGGCGTATTGCGCGGTCAGCGCCGTGGAGGAGCCGGGCGCCGTGACGCCGATCTTGGCGCCCTTGAAATCGGCCGCCGACTTGATCTGACCGGCCTTGTCCTTGCGCACCGCGATGACGATCGCCGGAAAGCGGCCGAGCTCGGTGACGGCGCGGATGTCCTGCCCTTTCGCCTGCATGCGGATGGTGTGCTCGTAGGCGCCGGTCACCACGTCGACGGAGCCGCCGACCAGCGCCTGCAGGGAGCGGGCGCCGCCGCCGAAATCGTTGATCTCGACCTCGAGCCCCTCGTCCTTGAAGAAGTTGCGCCGCTCGGCGATCGTCAGCGGCAGGTAATAGAGCAGCGCCTTGCCGCCGACCCCGAGCACCACCTTCGACTTTTCCGGTTTCCCGCCCCCCTGCGCCCGGGTATCGGGGCTGAAGCCGGTCGCGAGAGCCGCCGCGGCGGCGCCGGTCAGAAACGTGCGGCGTTGCATTCTTGTTTCTCCCTGAAGTTACTTGGTGAGCTTTTGCTTGACGAGCCAGTCCCCGATCAGGCCGGCGACCTGATCGGAGTTCTTGTCCATCATGATCATGTGCGAGTTGCCGCGCATGCCGATCGCCGGTAGGTCGACCACGTCCACCGATCCGCCCGCCTTGCGGACGAGATCGTAGAAATCGAGGCCGTTCTGGCGGATCTTGGGCCAGCGCGCATCCTGCTCGATATAATCGCCGTAGACGGCGAGGATCGGAATGCCCTTCAGCCTGTCGGCCTGCTTCGGGTCGCCGAGCCCGGCGGGCTCGACCAGCACGAGCGCCTTGATCTTGTCCGGCCGCGCCTGCGCTACGCGCAGCCCGAACTGCCCGGCCTGGCTGTGGACGAGGACCACGCAGGGGCAGACCTTGTCGACGAGCTCCGTGTAGGCGGCGATGATGGCGGGGTCGGTGGTGGTCCAGCGCGGCACCACCTGCTTGATGAAATTGTCGTAGCCGTCGACCGGGAACTGGTTGCCGGCGAGCGTGCTGCGCTTCGCCCGGTCTTCGCTGTAGGAGCCGGGGCCGCCGATGCGGAAGCGCTCCCACGGGTTCTCCTTGGTCAGGAAGACGGGCTCGCCTTGGAGAATGTCCGGATACATGGCCCAGCCGGCGCGCCCGCGCTCGACGGCGTCGGAATTGTAGACGTCCCAGCCGCGGCGCAGGAAATAGGTGAGCCAGCCCTCGCGCCCGTCCGGCGTCGTCTCGTAGGTGACGCCGGTCAGGCCGCCGCCGTGCCAGAGGAGCAGCGGAACCGTGCCCGACCGCTCGGCGGGCAGGAAATACTGCACATACATCTGCTCGGCCTGGTAGACTCCGTTGGGGTCGACCTTGGCGGGCACCCCGCCCGGCGCGAACAGGACTTCCTTGACCGGACGCCCCGAGATCGTGACCTCGCGCCCGCCGATATGGAACGAGCCCATGCCGCGCAAGGTGATCGGGCCGAGTTCGCTCGCCCCGGCCGGCGGCTGCGCGCACAGGCCGAGTAGCATGGCGGCGCCTATGACGATCCGGCGAGCGTGCATCGGAGACCTCCCTTTCTTGTCTGTTGGGCCGCAAGTTAGGCCAGTCGCGCGCGGCGCGCCAGACGCAACGACCTGGCCCTAGGCGACGCTCGCCGAGGGCGCAGGGCGCCA
>DASQLE010000476.1:0-4593 GCA_035630175.1 Beijerinckiaceae bacterium | reverse complement strand
GCGCGGATCTCGTCATCGGCCTGCGCGTAAGCAGCGCCCTTGCCGAGGATGATCAGAGGCCGTTTGGCGCCCTTCAGGACATCGAGCGCGCGCTTGACGGCGGACGGCGCGGGAAGCTGAGCGGGAGCCGGGTCGATGACCTTGACCAGCGACTTCTGTCCCGCCTCGGCGTCCATGACCTGCGAGAACAATTTGCCCGGCAGGTCGAGGTAGACGCCGCCGGGACGACCCGAGACGGCTGCGCGGATCGCCCGTGCCACGCCGATGCCGATATCCTGCGCATGCAACACGCGGAAGGCGGCCTTGCACAGCGGCTTGGCGACCGCGAGCTGATCCATCTCCTCATAATCGCCCTGCTGCAGGTCGACGATCTCGCGCTCGGACGAGCCGCTGATCAGGATCATCGGCCAGCAATTGGTGGTGGCGTTGGCCAGCGCGGTCAGCCCGTTGAGGAAGCCCGGCGCCGAGACGGTCAGGCAGATGCCGGGCTTCTTGGTCAGAAAGCCGGCGATGGCGGCGGCGTTGCCGGCATTCTGCTCGTGCCGGAACGAGATGACGCGCAGACCTTCGGCCTGCGCCATGCGGCCGAGATCCGTGATCGGGATGCCAGGCACGTTGTAGATGTTCTCGATGCCGTTGAGCTTGAGCGCGTCGATGACGAGGTGAAAGCCGTCCGTGAGTTCCTGCGCGTCGCCCGCGGGCGCATCCTTCTGGCCTACATCGGCCGTCGCATCGCCCTGCCTTTGCCGCTCCTTCAATGCCGCTTGAGCCATAGCCCGTAACCTCCCGGTGTTGTTGGTGTTGAGCGTCAGTCGAGATCGACGTGCTTCTCGACGTGCTCCGCGAGGCGGAGCGTGTGGTCGCGGACGAGGCGCTCGGCCGCGTCCGTGTTGCGCGCTTCCAGCGCCTCGATGATCGCCATGTGATCCTCGATCGAGCGCTGCGCCCGATCCGTCTCGTAGATGGTGCGGTGCCGGATCGCCTTGACGTGCAACAGCAGGTTGTCCGTCATCGCCGCGATCACGCCCGACCCGCTAAGACGGATGAGCGATTGATGGAAATTGATGTTTGCCGACGAATATTCCTCGAGATGGTCGACCACCGCGTGCTCGCGCCCGAACGCATCGAACAGGGCGCGGAGCGCACCGATCTCGGAATCGCCGGCGTTCAAGGTGATCAGGCGCGCGGCCATGCCCTCCAGCGCCGCCCACGCCTGGATCATCTCGATGATCTCGCGTTTCGTCTTGCGCACGACCAGGATGCCGCGCCGCGGAACCGTGCGGACGAAGCCTTCCTGCTCCAGCATCGCCACCGCCTCGCGGATCGGCGTGCGGCTGACGCCGAGGCGCTCGGAGAGCTCGCGCTCGTCGAGCATGACCGGGTCCGACGAGCGGTAGATGTCGAGGTTGGTGATCGCCTCCTTCAGGGCGGCGTAAGCCTTGCTCTTGAAGCTCTGCTCAGCAGGGATCCGCGCGATCACGAGGCTGCCGTCAGCCTCGTCGCGGAGCGGCCATTTCATCTGCGCCTTGTTCACGAACTACCCTCGGCTGAGGCCAATCTGCAGAGCCGCAACTAGTTGGCATGCCAGATGCCACAAAGTCAAGATTTGCTCCGGCTGCAAAGACGACGCGACCGGGACCCCTTGACACGGACCGCCTTTGGCATGCCAAATACCATTCGACTGCAAGCAGGGCGTGGGGCGCATCGGAGCCTCGGCCGCGCCGGCGCGCAACCTTGATCTCACCCACCCTCTGCCAGCGAGGGCCAGAAGAAGCCGTTTGTCGTGGAATGGCGGTGTCCGGCCCGCGCGCCGGACCCTAGCAGGAGGAAAATAATGGCGGAAGCAGCAAGGAAACAGCGGGACAGCGTGACCTCCACGGGCGCGGGCCGGAGCGACGCGGTTCGCAAAGTTCTCGACAAGGCCAAGGCCGAAGGCCGCACGAGCCTGACGGCGCCCGAAGGCAAGCTGGTCTGCGACGCCTATGGCATCCCCGTGCCGAAGGAAGGAGTGGCCAACTCGGCCCCAGAAGCGGCGAAGCTCGCCGACGGGATGGGCTATCCGGTGGTGCTGAAGATCGTCTCGCCCGACATCCTGCACAAGACGGAAGCCGGCGGCGTGCTGGTCGGCCTGAAGAGCGCCGACGAGGTGTCGAAAGGTTACGACACCATTCTCGCCAATGCCAAAAAGTACAAGGCTGACGCCAAGATCGACGGCGTGCAGGTTCAGCAGATGCTGAAGGGCGGCACCGAGGTCATCGTCGGATCGATCACCGACGGCTCGTTCGGCAAGCTGGTCGCCTTCGGTCTCGGCGGCGTGCTCGTGGAAGTCTTGAAGGACATCACCTTCCGGCTCGCCCCCGCGACCCGCGACGACGCCCTGTCGATGCTCGACGGCATCCAGGCGGCCGAGATGCTGAAGGGCGTGCGCGGCGGCGAGGCCGTCAGCCGCGACGCGCTCGCCGACGTGATCGTCAAGGTCTCGCAGCTCGTCAGCGATTTCCCCGAGATCGTCGAGCTCGACCTCAATCCGGTCTTCGCCACCCCGAAGGACGCCATCGCCGCCGACGTGCGCATTGTCGTCGATTTCGAGCCGAAGGAGCAGCGCCACCGGCCGGGCCAGGACGAAATCGTCACGGCCATGAACCGCATCATGCGGCCGAAGACCGTCGCCGTGATCGGCGCCTCGGCCGAGGACGGCAAGATCGGCAACTCGGTGATGAAGAACCTCGTCAACGGCGGCTACAAGGGCCAGATCTACCCGATCCACCCGAAGGCCGAGGAAATCCTCGGCTACAAGGCCTACAAGTCGGTCAAGGACGTGCCCGGCGAGATCGACGTCGCGGTGTTCGCGATCCCCGCGAAGTTCGTCGCGCAGGCGCTGACCGAGTGCGGCGAGAAGAAGATCTCCGGCGCCGTGCTGATCCCGTCCGGCTTCGCCGAGACCGGCAACCACGAGGGCCAGGAGGAACTCCAGAAGATCGGCCGGAAATACAATATCCGGCTGATGGGCCCGAACATCTACGGCTTCTACTACACGCCCGAAAATCTGTGTGCGACCTTCTGCACGGCCTACGACGTCAAGGGCAAGGTGGCGCTGTCGTCGCAATCGGGCGGCATCGGCATGGCCATCATCGGCTTCTCGCGCTCGGCCAAGATGGGCGTCTCGGCCATCGTCGGGCTCGGCAACAAGTCCGACCTCGACGAGGACGACCTCCTCACCTTCTTCGAGCAGGACGACAACACGCAGGTCATCGCCCAGCATTGCGAGGACCTGAAGGACGGCCGCTCCTTCGCCGAGGTGGCGAAGCGCGTCTCCAAGAAGAAGCCGGTCATCATGCTGAAGGCGGGCCGCACCTCGGCCGGCGCCAAGGCGGCCTCGTCGCATACGGGCGCGCTCGCCGGCAACGACAAGATCTACGAGGACGTCCTCAAGCAATCCGGCGTCATCCGCGCCCGCTCGCTGCGCGACATGCTGGAATATGCGCGCGGCATCCAGGTTCTGCCGACGCCGAAGGGCGAGAACGTGGTCATCATCACGGGCGCGGGCGGCTCGGGCGTGCTCTTGTCGGACGCCTGCGTCGACAACGGCCTCGACCTGATGGCGATGCCGCCGGACCTCGATGCCGCCTTCAAGAAGTTCATCCCGCCCTTCGGCGCGTCCGGCAACCCGGTCGACATCACCGGCGGCGAGCCGCCGACCACCTACCAGAACACGGTCCGCCTCGGCCTCGAGGACGACCGCATCCACGCCCTCATCCTCGGCTACTGGCACACCATCATCACGCCGCCGATGGTGTTCGCCAAGCTCATGGCCGAGGTGGTCGCGGAGATGAAGGCGAAGGGCAAGGTCAAGCCGGTGGTCGCTTCGCTGGCCGGCGACGTGCAGGTCGAGGAAGCGGCCGAATACCTTTATCAGCACGGCATCCCGGCCTATGCCTATTCGACCGAGATCCCGGTCCAGGTGCTCGGCGCCAAATATAAGTGGGCGCGCGGCGCGGGCCTTCTATAAGCGTGTCGTCCCCGGCGGCGCGGAACGCCGGAAAGGGGACCCAGACTGACGCGTTTCTGGGTTCCCTTCGCCGCGGAGTTCATCCTTGGGCCGGCCAAAGGCCGGACCCGAGGGCAGCTCAGGCCGGGAACGACATTAGGGTCGTCACTCCGGCAACGGACATGCGATGAACATTCACGACTCGCGGGCGTCCAGGCCGCACGGCGCCAAGCCGAACGGCGCAAATCCCGACCGGAGCATCCATCCCGGCTCGGGCCGACGCAGGACGCGCGAATTTCAGAAAGGGCGGCAGCCGGACGAGTCCTCGCTTGAGGAGGTGAGCGCGCTCCTCGGCGATCGCTCGCGACAGGCCGACCTCCTCATCGAGCACCTGCATCTCCTGCAGGACCGCTACGGCTGTCTGCACGCCCGCCATCTGGTTGCGCTGGCAACCGAGATGCGGTTGGCGCTGGTCGAGGTCTACGAGGTCGCCTCGTTCTACGCCCATTTCGACATCGTCATGGACGGCGAGCCTGCGCCCCCTCCCCTCACGGTGCGCGTCTGCGACAGCCTCACCTGCGAATTGATGGGAGCGCAGAAGCTCC
>DASQLE010000475.1:0-6514 GCA_035630175.1 Beijerinckiaceae bacterium | reverse complement strand
TCGGAAATCGACGCGTACATGAGCCTCGGAGCGAGTCAAGCGCATGGCGCCCGGCGTCAACCGCTACGACCCGTGACGCCTCGTGCCGCCGGCGAGCATCTCGAGAGTTCACCGCCGGCGCGAAGTTCCCTTGCTCCGCCGCCGATGCGTCGCTGATCCGAGGGCGACATGAATGCTTCCGTTGCTCAGCGCCCGAGAATGCCATGTGCGCAGCATCTGCGCACCGGCCGAACCATGAAAGCGGCCGACTTCGCAGAGAACCGCGCGTCGCTACGCTCGATCGTTTGTTCCCGCCATTCACGCGTGCCTCGACGGAGCCGCCGAAATCGCCCGCGCCCATGGCCGCACGCTCGATGTCGCGTCCACACCTGCGGCGACGCGCTTCACGCTGCACGAGGCGAGGCAACCGCCTTCCGCCCTCCGGTTGGACATGAAGGGCGCTCCTCGCGGAATGTTGGGCCGCGTCTGGAACGCCCAACCGTAACGGGCGTTCATAATGCGTGATCATCCCATCAAGCTCGCCAGAGAGGTCTCACGCGATGACTGACGCACCTCGTTCCGGGGCGCCGTCCCCCCAAGAGTCCTCCCCTAAAGAGTCCTCCCCCCAAGAGTCCGTCGTATCCGGCCTCGCCGACCGGGCGCAGACGCTCGCCTCGAACGTGGCCTCGAGCGCCCATGACAAGGCGCGCAAGCTCGCCGAGGAGCAGAAGAACGCCGCCGCCGAGCAGGTCGAGGAGGTCGCTCGCGTGCTCGAGGGCGCCGCCGAGCAGGTCGAGCGCGTCCTGCCGGAGGCCGGTCATTACGTCCGCGAGGCGGCGTCGGGCGTGCATCGGGTCTCGTCCGCGGTGCGCGAGCAGAGCATCGACGACCTGATCGACATGGGACGGGACTTCGCGCGTACCCGGCCGGGCACGTTCCTCGCCGGCTCGGTCGTCGTCGGCTTCGCCCTGGCGCGCTTCCTCAAGGCCTCCGCCGACCGGCGCTCCGAGGCCGGCGCCGGCGGTCCTGTCGGGCGCGGACGGCAGACGGCCGGCGCCAGGACGCAGCCGCGGTCGCGCCCGGGCAGCCAGGCCGCTGCGACGGGCGGCTCCGGCGGCAACGCCGAAGACGCTTCCACGGCGGGCGCTTACAGGAGCAGGTGACATGGCCACAGGTCCCGACGTCGCGACGCTGGAGCGGGAGGCCGCCGAGGCGCGTGCCCGCCTTGCCGACACCCTCGAGCGGCTGACCAGCCCGCAGACCAGCCAGGCGGTCAAGCAGGAGCTGACCGATTACGCCTTGGGCGTGAAGGACAACATCCTCGGCACGGGCCGCTCGCGAGCGCTGAGCCTCAAGGACAGGGCTCTCGCCAATCCGCTCGGCCTTCTGATGATCGGGGCCGGCATCGGCTGGCGCCTCTACCGGCACCCGCCGGTCGCGACGCTGCTCGTCGGTACCGGCATCGCCATGCTGATGAAGGGCGATAACGGCCGCCGCCTCGATGCCAGCGCCTATCGCGACCCCTACGATCCGGCGCAGCCGCGCGGCTACGTGCCGGGCGGCGTCGCCGGATACGGCTATCCGGTCGAGGATAGCCCGCCCGGCCTCGCCGACCGGGCGAGCGCGGCGATCTCGCATGCCGGCTACGCGGCGGAGGACGTGAAGGCGCGCGCGCTCGACACCGCCCACAACGTCGCCGAGCGCATCTCCGGGACGGCCCACACGGTTGCCGATCGGGCGTCCGAGACGGCTCACACGGTCGGCGAGCGCGTGTCCGATACGGCCCATGCGATCGCTGATAGCGTCTCCGGAACGGCCCACACGGTCGCCGAGCGCGTCTCCGACGCGGCGGCGGCGGCCAAGAATTCCGCCCTCGGCGCAGCCGGGGCGGCGAAAACGGCGATCAGCGATGCAACAGGCACAACCCGGGAGGCAGTGATGGGAGCGGCGGACACGGCAAAAACGGCCTTTTCGGGAGCGACTGACACCGCCCGCAGCACGGCGGCGGATGCGGTGGAGCGCGGCGCCCATGCCTGGAACCAAGCCCGCACGACGACCGCGCGCAGCGCGGGTCAAGCCGTCGAGCTGGCGCAGCGCAATCCGCTTCTGCTCGGCGCGCTCGGCATCGCCGCGGGAACGGCTCTCATGTATGCGCTCCGCTCGGCCGAGGGCCGCAATGACGAATATGAGCGCCGGCCGGCGCGCCGCGGCGCGCGCGGGCCGCGGCCGGGCGCGGTGGCGCGGTCCGGTGCACGGCGGTACGACGACGAGCGGCCGTCGTCCAAGAAATACGCGGCCTCGGCCCGCGGCGAGACCGGTGAGGGGTTGGCCGCGTCGGCCTCCGAGATCGCCTCCGACGTCGCCGGCAGCGCCAGCCGGGCTCTCGGGGCGGCGGGCGACGCGGTCGCGTCGTCGGCCAGCAGCGCCTACGGGGCCGCCTCGTCGGTGGCCCGCAGCGCCGCAGACGCCGCTTATTCGGCCGCCCGCCGGGCGCCGCAGGCGCCCGTCTACGTGGGCGATCAGGTCGCCGAACTCGGCGAGCGTTATCCGCTGTTGCTCGGGGCGGTGAGCATCGCCCTCGGCGCCGCCGTCGGCGGCGCGCTACGCCTCAGCGAGGGCGAGAACCGCCTCATGGGGCCGTTGAGCGATCGCCTCAAGCAGCGCGCCTGGGAGGTCGCCGACGAGCAATACGGTCTGGCGCGCGAGGCGGCCGAGCATTTCGCGGGCGAGCTGCAGACGCGCTTTACCGGGGACGGCGACGGCCAGGACCGCTCCGCCGATTTCGAGACCGTGATCGGCGGCGGCCAGCCGCAGGCGGCCTCGCAAACGCCCGCCGGGCGCAGTCCGGCCGGCACCGCAACGTAACGGCGGGGAAATCGATCACCGTTTGCCCGGTCGAAAACCTGGCGTGATGGGAAAAGACCAAAGGCGCTTTCAGGACCCCTGAAGGCGCCTTTCCTTTGGTACCAGACTCAGGCTCGCACCAAAACGGTCCCGACCAGCCACAACCCGAGCACCAGCGCGACCGCCACGGCGACGATCAAGCCGATGAAGACGAAGGGCAGGCCGTCGCGCTGCGCGTGCGCGCCGCCGCTCCGGCGCGCGCCGCGGCGCCAGCGCTTGACGGATTCGGTCCGGCGGGCAAGGGCGACGCGCAACCCGCTCGGCGGCCGGCCGGCGGCCTCGTCGTCGGTGCCGAGCGGCGACAGCCCGGGATCGAAAACCGGGTTCTTGTCGCCGGTGCGGCCGCTGTCGATATCAGCCTTGAGCATGGCCGCATTGGGCCTCGCTGTATCGGGCGGCGGCTCCATCGGCTCGACCGTGCGCGCCGGCGGAATCTCGCGAGACGCTGCCACGGTTGCCGCCCTAAGCGTTCGTATAGGGCCGCAGCGCCTCCGGCGTGCGGAAGTCGCGCGGCACCTCGAAATCGCGCGCCGCCCCGCGCATGGCCGCCGGCGAGCGCATGAAGCCGCTGCGGTGGCTATAGTCGCGTAGCGGCGGCAGCGGCTCCGGCGACGACCGGCTCAGGGCCTGCGCGCAATACACGTCGAGGGCGGTCGCCCCGGCGACGGCGGCGAGGGCGATGCCGACATTGGCGCGCTTCGGGTTGGTTTCGTCGAGCCCGGCGAGGAGGGTCGCGATGTCGAGACCGTCCCCGGCGACGCGGCCCCAGATCCAGGGCGTCGGATCGCGCGAGGCGAGAATTCCGATCCCCGTGGCGATCTCCCGGAGGCCATAGGCCTGCACGAGGGGTTCGTGGCCGTCCTGGCCGAGGGCGCGCGTGATGGAGCGCGCCGCGAAGACCTCGGCAAGGCCGAGGGCGATGGAGAAGACGCCGAGACCGCGCGCCAACGCATCGGTCTGCGAATCCGGATGACCTTGCCGTCCCGTCCGTGCGGTTTCAAAACGCATGTGCCCTGCCTCCCTTCCGCTCGAGCCGTCCGATCACGACGTTATGCTGCGCCCGGCTTCATCACCACCTTGATGCAGGCGTCCTCTTTGTCGCGGAACGTCTTGTACATCTCCGGGCCGCGCTCGAGCGGCACCGTGTGCGTGATGACGAACGAGGGGTCGAGCTGGCCTTCCTCGATGCGGCGCAGGAGGTCGTCGCTCCAGCGGTTCACGTGCGTCTGGCCCATGCGGAAGGTGAGGCCCTTGTTCATGGCGGCGCCGAACGGGATCTTGTCGAGGATGCCGCCGTAGACGCCGGGGATCGAGAGCACGCCGCCGCCCTGGGCGACGTAGATCATCTCGCGCAAGACGTGCGGCCGGTCGGTCTCGAGCATGACGGCCTGCTTCACGCGGTCGTACATCGAGTCGATGTGGCTGGTGACATGCGCCTCCATGCCGACGCAGTCGATGCATTTCTCCGGGCCGCGGCCGCGGGTCAGCTCCTCGAGGCGCTCGATGACGCTCTCGGTCTCGAAATTGATCGGCACGGCGCCGCCGGCCTGCGCCATCGACAGGCGCTCGGGCAGGCGGTCGATGGCGATCACCTGTTTGGCGCCGAGCAGGACCGCCGAACGGATCGCCATCTGGCCGACCGGGCCGGCGCCCCAGATGGCGACCGTGTCGTCCGGCTGGATGTCGCATTGCACGGCGGCCTGCCAGCCGGTCGGCAGGATGTCCGACAGGAACAGGAGCTGCTCGTCGCTGAGGCTATGCTGCGGCACCTTGATGTGGGTGGTGTCGGCCAAGGGCACGCGCAGGTATTCGGCCTGCCCGCCGGCATAGCCGCCGGTCAGGTGGGTGTAGCCGAACAGCCCGGCCGTCGTGCGGCCGAACGCCTTCTCGGCCATCTCCTTGTTGCGGTTGGAAGTGGTGCACAGCGAGTAGTTGCCGCGCCGGCATTGGAAGCAATGGCCGCAGAAGATCGTGAACGGGATGACGGCCCGGTCGCCGACCTTGAGCTTCCGGACCTCGGGTCCGACCTCGACGACTTCGCCCATGGTCTCGTGGCCGACGATGTCGCCGTTCATCATGCCTGGCATGTAGCCGTTGAAGAGGTGCAGGTCGGAGCCGCAGATGGCGCACAGGGTCACCCGGATGATGGCGTCGCCCGGCTCCTCGATCTTCGGATCGGGAACTTCTTCGCAGCGGATATCGCTCGGCTTGTGCCAAACCAACGCTTTCATGGGGGCAGCTCTCTCGTGGCAGGAAGGGCAGGGCGTGCGCACATCAAGCGCCAGGCACTGCTCGGGTTCCACCAAACCATCCCCTCCGCTTCCACCAAACTCCGCCCTCCGCGGGCAGTGCGAACTCGGGCGGAGCCGAGCCGAGGGAGGCGCAGAGGTGCGCCGTCTCCTCCGCAAGGGAGGAAAAGAGGAAAGGAGCGGCAATCTCGCGCACCCACCGGGCGCAACCCGGCGCGAGGCTGCGGGTTGCCCTGCCAAGTCCACCAGCTCGGAGTAAGATCATGAAGAAACTGGCTATCCTCTCGACCGCGGCGCTCCTCGGCTTCGGCTCGATCGCGGCGTCGACGACGGATGCAGAGGCGCGCTGGCGTGGCCACCGCGGCGGCGGCGGCGCCGTTGCGGCCGGCGTCATCGGCGGCCTGGCGGCCGGCGCCTTGATCGGCGCGGCGGCCTCGAACGCCTACGCTTATCCGTCGTATGGCTACGGCTACGCCCCGGCCTACGGCTATGGCTACGCCCGGGCCGCCTACGGCGCCCCGGTGCGCGCCTACAGCTACGAGCCCGCCTACGGCTACGACGATGCCCCTGCTTACCGCACGCGCGTCGTGCGCGCCCGCTACGCTCCGGTCTATCGCGAGCGCGTCGTGCGCACCCACTACGCCCCGGCTTACCGCCAGCGCCTCGCGCGCAGCTACGGTCCGGATTACGGCTACGCGCCGGCCTATTACGGCGGCGGCTATTATGGCAGCCCGACCGTCAGCGTCGGCTTCGGCTCGGGCGGCTACTGGCGGTAACGCCGCACGTTCCCTCCCTCTCCCGCTTGCGGGAGAGGGAGCGGGCAGCGCCGCTGGCTGAACCGCGCAAAGTCCACCGCTTCCGCTCCCGCTTGCGGGAGCGTTCCGCTACTTGCCCTTGCGATCGCCCTTGTCGCCCTGACCGGCGCCGACCTTGGTCTTGGCCGACTTGCGTATGTCCTGGCTCAACGAGCGCCCGACATCATCGGATTCCTTGAACTGACCCTTCTCGTCGCGCCGCACATAGCGTTTGTCCGTGCCCGTATCGATGAGCTCTCTCTTCCCGGCCATGTGGCGGCTCCTGCGGCTGCAAAGGCGCAGCCGCCTCATCGTTCCCTCGGCGGTTGCGAACGTCAAGGCCGAACGTCTGCCGCTTGAAGTTCTCCACCTGGGAGACAGGCTCGCTCTGCAACAGTCTGCAAGCGTGTGACAGGGACTGGGCGCGGACGGGCCTGCTCAAGTAGGTCTTGACAATCGGTGCTGATAGGAATATAAAGAAGACGTCTTGTCCGTGAGGGGTGCTGCCGGAGGCGTCTTGGAGCGGGACAGGATCGGCGCCTGCGGCCGGAGCTTCACGCGTGCTCCGGACTCGGGAGGCCGAAGGCC
>DASQLE010000474.1:0-6573 GCA_035630175.1 Beijerinckiaceae bacterium | reverse complement strand
GGAAAACCGCTGCCGCTCGACGACGAGGCGCGCGCCTCCCTGGTCCGCATGGCCGACGGCGACGGGCGCGCCGCGCTGACCTTGGCCGAGGAGGCCTGGCGCTCGGCCAAGCCCGGCGAGGTCTTCGACGCCGAGGCTCTGCAAGACATCGTGCAGCGCCGCGCCCCCATCTACGACAAAGGTCAGGAGGGCCATTACAACCTCATCTCGGCCCTCCATAAGACGATCCGCGGCTCCGATCCGGACGCGGCGCTCTACTATCTCGCGCGCATGCTCGATGCCGGCGAGGACCCGCTTTATATCGGCCGCCGACTCGTGCGGGCCGCGATCGAGGACATCGGCATGGCCGACCCGCAGGCCCTCGTCGTCGCCAACGCCGCCAAGGACGCCTACGATTTCCTCGGCTCGCCGGAGGGCGAGCTCGCCTTCGCGCAGGCCGTCATCTATCTCGCCACGGCGCCGAAATCGAACGCGACCTACGCCGCCTACAAGGCCGCGACCGGGGCCGCCAAGGAGCACGGCTCCCTGATGCCGCCCAAGACCATCCTCAACGCCCCGACTCGTCTCATGCGCCAGATCGGCTATGGCTCCGGCTACGCCTACGACCACGACGAGCCCGAGGCCTTCTCGGGCCAGGATTACTGGCCCGACGCCCTCGGCCGCCAGACCTTCTACGCGCCGACCGAGCGCGGCTTCGAGCGCGAGGTGCGGAAGCGGCTGGAACGGTGGGCGACGCTGCGGCGCGAGCGACGAGAGGGCGAGTGATCACCCGACCGCCCCTGCATGAGCGCAACACGGCGCTTCGCGGATGAAGGGCCTGGCGCTCGTCTTCCTCGGCGCCGGGCTCGGCGGCGCCTTGCGGCACGCCGTCAATGTCGGCGCTGCCCGCGCCTTCGGCGCCGCGTTTCCGTGGCACACGGTGGCCGTGAACGTCGTCGGCAGCGTCGCCATGGGTCTGCTCGCCGGCTGGCTGGCCGTGAAGGCGGGCAAGGGCTGGACGGAGCCCGTGCGCCTGTTCGTCGCCACCGGCCTCCTTGGCGGCTTCACGACCTTCTCGGCCTTCTCCCTCGACGCGGTGGTTCTGTGGCAACGGGGCGAGGCCGGCGCGGCCGCCGCCTATGGGCTCGCCTCCGTGGCCTTGTCGATCGGCGGCCTCCTCGCCGGCCTCTTCATCGTGCGCGTCCTCACCTCCTGAATTGCCGGTGCGGAGCCGGGGTGTTAGGAGCCGCCCATGAGACAGGGCGGCCCAGCAAGGGGCAAACACGGCGGCGGCGGGCGCGCGGCGGCGCGGCAGGGGCCGCGCGCCGCGCCGAAGGGCCGCGCCGAGTCCCCCAACGCCGTCACGACCGCGAGGACGGGCAAGGCGCATGCGCCGGCGCGCCCTTCGCCCAAAGCCGTGGCGCGGGCGGCGGCGCAGGAGACGCTGGCCACCGGCGTGCAGACGCTCGTCGTCGAGCCCGACGAGGCCGGCATGCGCGTCGACCGCTTCCTCGTCGCCCGCTTCCCGCAGCTCGCCTTCACACATATCCAGCGCATCGTGCGCAAGGGCGAATTGCGCATCGACGGCAAGCGCGCCAAGCCGAACGTGCGTCTCGAGGCGGGCGTCAAGGTGCGCGTGCCGCCGCTCAAGCTCGATCAGCCGCGGCCGACAGCGCGCGCCGCCGGGGCCGACGAGGATGCGCGCGCCTTCCTCCGGTCGATCACCCTCTACGAGGACGCCGACGTGCTGGTGCTCGACAAGCCCATGGGGCTCGCCGTGCAGGGCGGTTCCGGCACCAAGCGCCATGTCGATGGGCTGCTCGAGGCGTTGCGCGACGGCGAGGGCCAGAAGCCGCGCCTCGTCCACCGGCTCGACAAGGACACCTCCGGCTGCCTCGTCGTCGCCAAGACGCGCTTCGCCGCGGTGGCGCTGGCGAAATCCTTCCGCTCGCGGCTGGCGCGCAAGATCTACTGGGCGCTCGTCGCCGGCGTGCCGCGGGTCAAGCAGGGCCGCGTCTCCACCTACCTGGCCAAGGAGGAGGTCGGCGAGCGCGACGCCCGCATGCGCGTCGCCGGCCACGGCGACGACGGCGCCAGCCACGCGCTGACCTACTACGCCGTCATCGAGACGGCGGCGCAGAGGCTCGCCTGGCTGTCGTTCAAGCCGGTGACCGGGCGCACGCACCAGCTGCGCGCGCACGCCGCCCATATCGGCCATCCGATCGTCGGCGACCCGAAGTATTTCGACATCGAGAACTGGGAGCTGCCCGGCGGCATCCAGAAGCGGCTGCACCTCCTCGCCCGGCGCATCGTCATCCCGCATCCGCGCACGGGCAAGCCGATCGACGTGAGCGCGCCGCTGCCGCCGCACATGGGGCAGAGCTTCAACCTGCTCGGCTTCGACGCGACGCGCTACGACCCGATCGTCGAGGCGCCGGATTAGCCGTGAAGCTCGTCGTGTTCGACGTCGACGGCACCCTCGTCGACAGCCAGCATCTGATCGTCGAAGCGCAGCGCGAAGCCTTCGCGGCGCACGGCATCCGGCCGCCGAGCCGCGCCCGCTCGCTGTCCGTGGTCGGCCTGTCGCTGCCCGAGGCGTTCACGGCGCTGGTCGGCGCGCACGGGCCGGTCGCGGGCCTCGCCGCCGCCTACCGGGACGCGTTCGGGCGCCTGCGCGCCGATCCGGCCTGGCACGAGCCGCTCTTCCCGGGTGCGGCCGAGCTCGTCGCCGACCTTGCCGGACAGGACGGCGTCGCGCTCGGCATCGCCACCGGAAAGTCGCGGCGCGGCGTCGCCCATCTCGTCGCACGCCACCGCTGGGATCGGATCTTCGCCACCATCCAGACCGCCGACGACGCGCCCTCGAAGCCCGATCCGGCCATGCTGCGCCAGGCCATGGCGGAAGCGGGCGCGGCTCCCGGCGACACGGTCATGATCGGCGACTCCACCTTCGACATGCTGATGGCGCGCGCCGCCGGCGTGCGGCCGGTCGGCGTGTCGTGGGGCTATCACCCGGTCGCCGCTCTCACGGAGGCGGGGGCCGAGAGCGTCGTCGGCTCCTACGGGCAGCTTCGGGCGCTGCTTCTGCGGATCGGCATGTCGCCCGGCTCGTCAAGACCGACAGCCGACCCTATCTCTTCCTGATGCAGGACGACATCATCCGCGACGAGTCTGCCGGAGCCGAGCCGCGCGATCCCAGAAAAGCGGCGCAGGGAGCGATGCGGCCGGCGCCGGCCAAGCGCTTCTTCGAGACGGCCGCCAGTGAAGAAGGCGACGGCGTTTTCGTCTTGACCCTCGACGGACGCCCGGCGCGCACGCCCGCGCGTCGTCCGGTCGCCGTGCCGACGCGGGCGCTCGGCGACGCTTTGGCGGCGGAGTGGCAGGCGCAGGAAACCGTCATCGACCCCGCCGCGATGCCGGTGACGCGCCTCGTCAATTCGGCGATCGACGGGGTCGCAGGCGGCATGGCGGAGGTGGCCGAGGATATCGTCCGCTATGCCGGCTCCGATCTCGTCGTCTATCGCGCCGGCGAGCCGGAGCGGCTGGCGGCGGAGCAGGCGGCTTCCTGGGATCCGATCCTGGCTTGGGCCGATGACGCGCTCGGCGCCCGCCTGACCCTAGGCGAGGGGATCACCTTCGTGGCCCAGCCGGAGGCGGCTTTGTCGGCGCTGCGGGCCCGCGTTGCGCAGGAAACATCGCCGTTCGGGCTCGCCGCTTTGCATGTCATGACGACGCTTACCGGCTCGGCCCTGATCGCCTTGGCTCACGCGGAGGGTCGCCTGACGGCGGCGGAGGCGTGGGCCGCCGCTCATGTCGACGAGCGCTTCCAGGAGCGGGTGTGGGGCGAGGACGAGGCGGCTCTGCAGCGGCGCACCGAGCGGGAAGCCGATTTCCGCGCCGCTTCCCGTGTCTACGCCTTGGCTCACGATGCGTTGTGACCGGCTCGATCAACACGCATGAACGTGATCGATTCCAAGAAGTTGAGCCTGATTTTCGGCATCACGCTCTGACGAAGGACGGCTGACCGGCGCGTCACAAGCCAATCAGCATCGCAACCACGGAGACCGTGTTCACGCCGATCACCACGCTGACCAGCACCGCTCCGAGCGGGACGCGGCGGCGGCGGAGGTCGAGCGCCTTCATCTCGGCGCGGATCGGCGCGGAATGCCCGCGGGACTGGATCAGAGATGTCATGGCCGGCTCCCCTCGTTGGACATGCGCCAGTTTGGGACGGGGACACCGTGCTCCCGGCCGACGGGATCTGCTGTGCGTTGGCGCACGCGCCGTTTGATGACCGTCGCGCCGCCATGTTACGGCGTGGTGCAGCTACGGGGCTCGCCATGAAAGACATGCTGGATCGGCTCGAAGCGCGGCGCGCCAAGGCGCGGCTCGGGGGCGGCGAGGCGCGGGTCGCCGCGCAGCACAAGCGCGGCAAGCTGACCGCCCGCGAGCGCATCGAGCTGCTGCTCGATCACGGCTCGTTCGAAGAATTCGACATGTTCGTGCAGCACCGCTGCAGCGACTTCGGCATGGCGGAGGCGCGCATTCCCGGCGACGGCGTCGTCACCGGCTGGGGCACCGTCAACGGCCGCACCGTGTTCGTCTTCTCCAAGGATTTCACCGTGTTCGGCGGCTCCTTGTCGGAGGCGCATGCGCAGAAGATCACCAAGATTCAGGACATGGCCTTGCGCGCCCGCGCCCCGATCGTCGGGCTGTTCGACGCCGGCGGTGCCCGCATCCAGGAGGGCGTCGCGGCGCTCGGCGGCTACGGCGAGGTCTTCAAACGCAACGTCGTCGCGTCCGGCGTCATCCCGCAGATCTCGGTGATCATGGGCCCGTGCGCGGGCGGCGACGTCTACTCGCCCGCCATGACGGACTTCATCTTCATGGTCGAAGGCACGAGCTACATGTTCGTGACCGGCCCTGAGGTCGTGAAGACGGTCACGAACGAGACCGTCACGGCCGACGAGCTCGGCGGCGCCGGCGTGCACACGACGAAGTCGTCGGTGGCGGACGGCGCCTATGCCAACGACGTCGAGGCCCTCCTGCAGATCCGCCGGCTGATGGATTTCCTGCCGGCCAGCAACACGGCCGGCGTGCCGGAATGGCCAAGCACGGACGATGCGGGCCGGGTCGAGATGTCCCTCGACACGCTCGTGCCGGACAATCCGAACAAGCCCTACGACATGAAGGAGCTGATCGTGAAGATCGCCGACGAGGGCGACTTCTTCGAGATCCAGGCGGCCTATGCCAAGAACATCATCACCGGCTTCGCGCGCATGGAGGGGCGCACGATCGGCCTCGTCGCGCAGCAGCCCACCGTGCTGGCCGGCGTGCTCGACGCCGACGCCTCGCGCAAGGGCGCGCGCTTTGTGCGCTTCTGCGACGCCTTCGGAATCCCGATCGTCACGCTCGTCGACGTGCCGGGATTCCTGCCCGGCACGGCCCAGGAATATGGCGGCCTCATCAAGCACGGCGCCAAGCTGCTCTTTGCCTATTCGCAGGCGACCGTGCCGCTCGTCACCGTCATCACCCGCAAGGCCTTCGGCGGCGCTTACGACGTGATGGCCTCGAAGCATATCGGCGGCGACGTGAACTACGCCTGGCCGACGGCGCAGATCGCCGTGATGGGCGCCAAGGGCGCCGTCGAGATCATCTTCCGCCAGGACCTCGGCGATGCCGACAAGATCGCGGCGCGCACCAAGGAATACGAGGACCGGTTCATGTCTCCCTTCGTCGCCGCCGAGCGCGGCTATGTCGATGAGGTGATCATGCCGCATTCCACGCGCCGCCGCGTCGCGCGGGCGCTCGCCATGCTGCGCGGCAAAGCCGTCGAGCAGCCGTGGCGCAAGCACGACAACCTGCCCTTGTGAGCGGCTGCGTCCTTGGCGGACTTAACTCGCCCCTCTCTGCGCGGGCGGCATGGGAGTCCCCGTCCGCAGCCAGCGCAGGCGCGCGGCCTCGAGCCCCCACAGCGCGCCCCATACCAGGTAGACGTGGCGCCAGTGGTCGATGTCGATCTGGAAGCTTTGCAGGATGAAGGTCAGGTGCGTCGCGAAGAAGACCTGCGCATGCCGCTGATACGGCGAGGGGGACAGGGACAGGCGCAGGCCAACATAGGTCGTCGTCAGCATCAGGCCGATGAAGGCGAAGCCGCCGATCCAGCCGCCGCTGGCGAAGGCGTTGAGGTAGGTGTTGTGCGGCTCGGCGCCGAAATGGGTCCGATAGCGCAGCGGCCCGAAGCCGTTCGGCCGCTCCACGAGCAGAGGGATCGAGCGGAGCTGAATGCCGAAGCGCCCCGTCTCGCCTGAATCGTAGTCCTGCACCGCTTGGGCGCGCACCGCGATCATCTCGCCGACCGCGTCTGTGGCAACAAGGCCGACGATCGAGGCGGCTCCGATCAGGCTAGCCGCGATCGTGACGACCACGATGCGGCGGCGCACGCGCGCCGAGCGGGCGGTGGCGAAGGTCATGGCGAGGAGCGCGACGGCAGCGAAGAGGGTCGCGATCCAGGATCCGCGCGAGAAGGCCAGGAGAACGCCGGCGAGGAGGACCGGCAGAAGGACGAAGCCGAGCCAGAGCCGCCGGCCGGCG
>DASQLE010000473.1:0-2750 GCA_035630175.1 Beijerinckiaceae bacterium | reverse complement strand
TACGAGGACGCCGCGCGCATGGGCGAGATGCCGGTGCTCGTCACCTCCGTCGGCGCCCGGCCCTTCGTGCGCTCCATCATCGAGCGCTTCCGCCGCGAGACGCCCGTCCTCAGCCAGGGCGAGATCCACCCCCGCGTCAGGCTGAAGACGGTCGGGAGCGTGTGACGCCGCCAGCGGTCCCTTGACACGCCATGCATGATTGGCAAAAATTGCCAATCATTGTAGACGGAGAGCGGTCGTGCCGACGATGAATGTCAGTCTGACGGCGGATATCGCCGATTTCGTCGAGGGCGAGCTGGCAACCGGCGATTATGCTTCGGCCAGCGAGGTTGTTCGCGACGCATTGCGTATGCTTCGACGCGACAGGGCCATTGAGCAGGAGAAGCTCGTTATACTGCGTCGTGAGATCACATCGGCGCTCGACCAAGTCGACGGCGGACGTTTGTCGGATCGAACGATCATGGACATTGCTGCCGCGGTTGAGCGGGAGGAGGCCGGTGAAGCTTAGGCTCAGCGAGCTGGCCGAGAGAGACGTCACCCAAATCCTTCGTGAAACCCTTCGCATGTTTGGGGCGCGGCAACTTGAGACCTATGCCACCGTGATCGACCGCGCCGCGCAAATGATTGCTGAAGATCCGAACCGCCCCTCGTCGCTCGACCGGACCGAACTCGGACCGGGTGTTCGCTCCTTGCACCTGGAGCTTGCCGCGGGGCGTCGGGGCGGCGCATCGCATATGGTGTATTACACCGAAAGGAACCTGCCGGACGGATTCCGGGGCGTGATCATCCTGCGTGTCCTGCACGAGAGCATGGAACCGAAGAACCGCGTCGCCCGCTCGCTCGACCGCGACAAGCGGCGAGATAAACCTTAAAAGCGCCCGGGACGATAAACGCTCAACAGCCGGCTGCCCTAACTCTGGAACGTGAGACAAGCATCGGCACGCGACGGCCGCTGCGTCAACGCTTGCGCAGCCACAGGCTCGTCTCGTGCGCGCCTGTGGCGAGCGGCAACGCCGCAAGCACACCCCCCTCGAGCCGATGCGCCATGCGCGTCGCGGCGTAGCGGCTGGCGAAGACGAGATCGAAAGCGCCGCCCTGGATGAGCGCTCCGACGAGGAGCTGCTCGTTGTAGCCGCGCCATGCCCATTCGGGCGGGTAGGCGTCGGGCAGGAAGATGTCGTGGACGTGCACGAGCACGCCCGCGGCGAGGCGCGGCAGAACATCGAGGACCAGTCGGTCCACGTCGGTGCCCGGCATCGCGATGTGGCTTGAATCGATGAACAGGATGTCGCCCGCGGCGAGCCCTGCGAACAGATCCGGATCGGCGGCGGCGAGCAGCTCCGGGCGGTGATGCACGCCGAGCGCTGCAATGGCGGCGCGGGGCGCCGGGTCGATGCAGGTGATCTCCGTCGCCAGGCTGCCGTCGGCGACGGCGCGGGCCAGGAAGCGCGTCGAATGCCCCGAGCCGATTTCGACGATGCGGCGCGGGCGCTCGCGGCGCACAAGCGCGTAGGCGGCGGCCGCGTCGAGGCGCGGGAACCAATCCTGGTCGAAGCGGGCCGGCCCGTCGCCGGCGGCAATGCTCAGAAGATCGCCCCGATAGGCTTCGATCGCTTCGAGGAGCGCCGCGAAACGCGGCTCGGCCGCCGCGAACTGGGGCCGCAGCGCCGGATAATCGGCTGCGGCCGCGGAGGCGGCGTAGCGGTATGGGATGAAGAAGCCGCGCGGCAGCCCGAACAGGGTGGCGGCCGCGAAGGCGAGCCGCCGAAGGCGCGCCCGCATGGCTTCAGAAATCGAGGCGTTCCGACGGCGGGTTGCTGGCCGTCGGCACGGGCGCGGGGGCCGGGATGGCAGCGGTCGGCGGCGACGCGGTCGGCATGTGCAAGGGCGAGGGCACCGGCGAGATGCCCTGCGCGGCCGTCCGGTCCCGCCAGGCCTGCGCCACCCGCGCCCGCTCGAACAGCAGCACCACCGTGATAGCCAACGCGAACGGGATGAGAAGGTAGAACACCCTGAAAACGATCAAAGCGGCGAGCACCTCCGCCTTCGGCACGTCGGGCATGATGGCCACGAAGACGAGCTCGAACACGCCGAGGCCGCCGGGGGCGTGGCTGATGAGGGCCGCCGAGAACGAGGCGAGAAAGGCCGCCAGCACGGCGATGTAACCGGGATTGCCCGTCTCCGGCAGGGCGAAATAGATGATGCCGGCGGCCCCGAGCAATTCGAGCGGCGCGGCGACGAGCTGGCGCACCATCACGGCCGGGCGCGGATACTCGATATGGAAGCTGCGGATGACCAGCGGACGGAAATGCAGGAGCGAGCCGAGCACGTAGAGGACCACGAAACCCAGCAAGACAAGGCCGATGGCGCGGGCCGTGACCTCGTCCCGCAGCACTTCCGGGATCTCGTCCGGCAGGCGCGCGAAGAGCTCGGGCTCGATGGTGAGCACGAGCCCGGCGAGCAAGACGGTGCCGAGCGCGAAGGTGAAGGAGCACAGGGCGACGAGCACCGCGACCTGCGCCGCGCTGAGGCCCTTGGACGTATAGGCGCGATAGCGCACGAGGGCCCCGGAGAAGACCGAGGCGCCGATGTTGTGCGACAGGGCGTAGGTGGTGAACGAGCACAGCGACACGAACCACCAGGAAATATGGCGGATACCGAGATGCAGGAGCGCGATGCGGTCGTACCAGGCGAGCGCCGCGTAGGCGACCAGCGTCGACAGGGCGGCCAAGAGATATTGATGGGCCGGA